>DATHNU010001081.1:0-3362 GCA_035485695.1 Reyranella sp.
CACGCGACATACGGCAACATCAGCAACGCCGCCACCTGGTCGACGGCACGAAAGGCGAGCATGGTGACCAGGACGGCGACGTCGAGGACGACGATGGTGGCGACCGCCGAGGCGATCTTCTGCAGGCCGAAGAACACCACGGTCCAACCCAGATTGATCGCGAGCTGAAGCGCGAACAGCGTCAACGGCCCGCGCGTGGTGTCGCGGTCGGCGCTGCGCCACACGCGCCACGCCGCCACGCCCATCAGGATGTAGAGCACGGTCCATACCGGGCCGAACACCTCATCGGGTGGATTGAAGGACGGCTTGACGAGGCCGGAATACCAATTCTCGACGCTGGTTGCGGCGATCGAGGCGCCGAGCGCGCCGACGCCGAGGCACAGCGCCACGAACAGGACCAGGGCTGTGATATCGGCGAACCGGCTGCGGATGGGCATGGCAGGACTCAATGAAGCAGGCTGGCGCCGACATTGATCGTCAGCGCGAGGATGGCGGTATTGAAGGCGAAGGCCACGATGCCGTGCGCCAAAGTGAGGCGACGCATGGCAGGCGAAATGGTCGCGACATCGCCCGTCTGGCAGGCGCAGCCGATGACGAAGGAATAATAGAGAAAGTCCTTGTAGTCCGGCGGGCGGTTGCCGGGAAAATGCAGGCCGCCGGGGCCGTCGTCATCGGGCTTGTAGTAGACGTTGGCGTAGTGGAGCGTGAAAACCACGTGCGTGAACGTCCAGGACAGCGCGACGGTTATGGCCGTGATGGCCAGCCCAAGCGCCAGCGGTTCGCGCTTGCCGGTCAGCGACGCCAGCCCGGCGAAGATGGCGACGAAGCTCGCGGCGGCGCTGGCGACCACCAGGAGAAGAATGACCCAGTCGCCCTCGTCATAGAGCGCGGCCCGATCGTGGCAGGTCTTGACCGTCGACCGCGCCATCATGGTGAGGGTGGCGCCGACATAGAGTGCCGTCATGACATCCCAGGCGAAGATGAAACGGGTCGCGGGATAGAGCCTGTCCGGCAGCACGGCGAAGATCAGCAGGCCCGCTGCAACGGACAACAGCAGGCGGCGGCGGCCGACGACGAAGCGGACCGTGCGCCCGTCTCGGAAAGATCTCTTGGCCATGGGTTCTCCCTCATCCCACTCTGCCATCTCGGCGGGTTGCTGCAATCGGTGTAATGTCGAAACGATGCTGTTCGATGCAATGGATCTCGGCGCCACCTTCGTGTTCGCCATCAGCGGCGCGACACGCGGCGTGCGACGGCGCCTCGACCTGTTCGGCGTGCTGGTCGTTGCCTGGGCGGCGGCCGTCGCGGGCGGCATTGCACGCGATCTGCTGATCGGCGCCGTGCCGCCGGCGGCCATCGCCGACTGGCGCTACCTCGCCGCCGCGGTTGCCGCGGGCCTGCTGGGTTTCTTCGCCTCCGACTGGATCGGCCGGCTGCGGACGCCGGTGCTGTTGTTCGATGCCGCAGGCCTCTGCCTGTTTGCCGTGACCGGCACCCAGAAGGCGCTGGCCTACGGCCTCAACCCGGTCATGGCGGCGATCCTGGGCATGATCACCTGCATCGGCGGCGGCGTGGCGCGCGACCTTCTGACCCTGCAGGTGCCCACGGTGCTGCGCGCCGAGCTCTATGCCGTGGCAGCCCTCGCCGGCGCCGGCTCGATCGCGCTCGGTTTCGTGCTGGGACTGCCCACCCTGCCGGTGACCCTGTTCGGGGCCGGGCTGTGCCTTTTCCTGCGGCTGATGTCGATCTACCGAGGATGGCGTTTGCCCGTCGCCGCCTCAAAACGTGAGTATTCCAAAGAAACTGACTAGTTTTGGGTTGCCGATCCGACCGAACTGCCACTGCCGCCCTTGCCGCTCCTGTGGATGAACGCTAAACACACGACCGTCATTTTGTCGCAAGCGGCGTGGGGGAAAAGCAGCATGGCGACGACGAAGAAGGCCAAATCGCCGGGCGCTGCTTCTGGGCATCCACCGGCTAACAAGTTGAACGGAAAGGCTGTTTCGGCTCGAGCCAGCGGCACGCCGGAGGCCCGGGACACGGCGCGCCTGCTGCTTGAGATCGAGGCCATCCATTGCCGGCCCGACAATCCGTACATTTTCACCTCGGGCCGGGCGAGCCCGGTCTATATCGACTGCCGCAAGCTGATCTCGTACCCCGAAGCGCGCGCCAAGATCATGAATTACGCGCTGAAATCGATCGACAGGCAGATCGGCTGGAACAAGATCGACGTCGTGGCAGGCGGCGAGACCGCCGGCATCCCGTTCGCGGCGTTCCTGGCGGCGCTGGCCAAGAAACCGATGATCTACGTCCGCAAGCAGCCCAAGGGGTTTGGCCGCATGGCGCAGATCGAAGGCGACCTCAAGCCGGGCAAGCGCGTCCTGCTGGTCGAGGATCTCGCCACCGACGGCGGCAGCAAACTGGTCTTCATCGAGGCGCTGAAGAAGGCCGAGGCCAGAGTCGCCGACTGCTTCGTGATCTTCCATTACGGCATCTTCCCGCAGAGCGTGGAGATGCTGGCGGCCGCCGGCGTCAAGCTGCACGCGCTCGCCACCTGGTGGGATGCGCTGGAAGCGGCGCAGAAGCACAAGTACTTCGACGAGCGCGGCCTTGTCGAGACCAAGGCCTTCCTCGAGGCGCCCGAGCAATGGTCGGCCAACCACGGCGGCCGCCCGCCCGCGCCGCGCTCGATGTTGGGGCGCTGAAGCTCATCGCTGGGGGCGCGCCACTCCAGTGGCGCGTCTTCCTTTGCGGCGAAAGCGTCAATGCATGAGCCACAAGGGCTGGCATTCGCGGCACTATCTTCCGCATTTTGACTCCCAGGACGTTGTTCAGTTCGTCACGTTCCGGCTCGCAGACAGCCTGCCAGCGGAAGCGATTCTGCGTCTGAAAGCTGCCGACCGGCCGGAAACCTTGCGCCATGAAATGCTTGATCACGGTTGGGGCGCTTGTTGGCTGAAGTCCGATTTCATCGCCCGGCTTGTCGAGGACGCATTCCTAGCGTTCGACGGTACGCGCTATCGCCTGCATGCGTGGACGATCATGCCGAATCACGTCCATGTACTCTTTACGGTTCTGCCCGTGGCGTCGCTCGGCAATATTGTAGGATCATGGAAGCGCTTTACTGCTCGACAAGCCAACCAGCAGCTAAAGCGCAGCGGGCCATTCTGGCAGACTGAATACTGGGACCGCTTCATCAGAAGCGAGACACACTTCGCCGCCGCCGAGAACTATATTGACCAAAATCCCGTCAAGGCAGGCCTCATCGCCTGCGCTCATTTGTGGCCATACGGCAGTGCGCGCTTGAAAGCATGACGCGCCACTGGAGTGGCGCGCCCCCAGCCCATTGCCTCCTGCATCAG
>DATHNU010001082.1:0-2112 GCA_035485695.1 Reyranella sp.
CGCCGACCCCAAGGGCCTTGCGGGGCGCGACGCTTCCAGCAAGGTGCTCAACGTCCTCGCCCAAAACATTCCCTGGCTGCTGGGCGGATCGGCGGATCTCGGCACGTCGAACAAGACGCTGCTGACATTTCCCGGAGCGGGAGATTTTGAACCCGCAAATTACGGAGGCCGGAATCTTCACTTCGGTATCCGAGAGCACGCCATGGCGGCGATCGTCAATGGACTCGCGTTGTCGAAGCTGCGCGCATTCGGCGCGACATTCTTCATCTTCAGCGACTATGCACGGCCGGCGATCCGCCTTTCCTCCCTCATGGAGCTTCCCACTCTCTGGGTCTTCACCCACGACGCAATGGGCGACGGCGAGGATGGACCGTCGCATCAACCGGTCGAGCAGTTGGTCTCGATGCGGGCCATCCCCGGCATGGTGGTGCTGAGGCCGGCGGATGCCAACGAGGTCGTCGAGGCGTACCGCTACGTCCTTGAGCTGCGTCATCAGCCGGCGGTGATCGTGCTATCGCGCCAGCCGCTGCCGACGTTCGACCGCGGCAAATACGCCTCGGCTGTCGGTGTCGCGCGGGGTGCCTACGTCATGGCGGACGCGCCGGGCGGCGCGCCCGAGATCATCCTCATTGCATCGGGCAGCGAGGTCGCTCTCGTTGTGGAGGCCCATGAAAAGATGACGTCCCAGGGGATTCGCTGCCGTGTCGTCTCGATGCCCTCGTGGGACATCTTCGAGCACCAGCCGCAGTCCTATCGCGAGGAGGTGTTGCCGCCGCGCGTCACAGCACGCCTCGCCGTCGAGCAGGGATCGGTGCTGGGATGGGACAGATATGTCGGCGCCGCCGGCCGTATTATCGGCATGAAGACCTTTGGCGCGTCGGCACCGCTCAAGGAGCTGCAGCGCAAGTTCGGCTTTGAGCCGGAGCGGGTCGTCGCGACCGCCATGGAGCTGCTCGGGCGTAAATAACGAGAAGAACACCCAATGACGTCAAGCAGGCTGGATCAGTTGACCGACCTTGAAAGCGCGACTGAGGCCGAGAGCGGCCTGGTCGCGCCGCCGTGCGCCATGGTGATATTCGGCGCCGCCGGCGACCTGACGAAGCGCCTGGTCGTGCCGGCGCTCTACAACCTGGTTAACGCCAAGCGACTGCCCGACAGATTTCGACTCGTGGGTGTCGACCTCGCCGCCCAGACGGTGGAGGCGTGGCGCAAGGGCCTCTCCGACGCAATGCAGGAATTCGTCGGGAAGGACGGCGAATTCCAAATCGACCAGCTCGATCAGGCCGTTTGGCGATGGCTGGCCGAACGCATGAGCTACCTGCAAGGCGATCTCAACGATCCCGGGACTTGCGACCGGCTGGGCCGGCATTTGGCCGAGCTCGACAAGACCGCCGGCACCGCAGGCAACCACCTCTTCTATCTCGCCGTCGCGGACCGCTTCTTCGGCGTGGCCGTCGCGGGGCTCGCGGCTGCGGGCCTCGTGACCGAAAGAGATGGGCAGTGGCGGCGCGTGGTGATCGAGAAACCGTTCGGCCACGACCTGTCCTCGGCCAAGGCACTCAATGCCGAGATCCTGCGCGCGCTGCAGGAACATCAGATCTATCGGATCGACCATTTTCTCGGCAAGGAAACGGTGCAGAACATCATGGCGCTGCGCTTTGCCAACGGCCTGTTCGAGCCGCTGTGGAATCGGCAGCACATCGACCACGTGCAGATCACCGCGGCGGAGACCGTGGGTGTCGAGCACCGGGGCAAGTTCTACGAGAAGACCGGCGCGCTGCGAGACATGGTACCGAACCACATATTCCAGCTGCTGGCGATGATCGCGATGGAACCGCCAATATCCTTCGATGCCGATGCGGTTCGGAGCAAGAAGGCGGAGGTCATCCAAGCCATCCATCCGTTGGAGCCAGCGCGGGCGCTCCACGATGTCGTGCGCGGCCAGTACGACGCCGGCACTGTGCTCGGTAGAACAGTACAGGCGTATCGCCGGGAACCTGATGTCGCCCCTGACTCGAATACTGAGACGTTCGTCGCCTGCAAGCTGATGATCGACAACTGGCGTTGGGCCGGCGTTCCGTTCTACCTGCGCACAGGCAAGTATCTGAAGCG
>DATHNU010001083.1:0-10215 GCA_035485695.1 Reyranella sp.
ACACCGCGGCCACGGTGACGACCAAGCTTAAGATCGGCACCGGTATCGCCCTGCTGACGCAGCGCGACCCCATCGTCACCGCCAAGGTCGTCTCGTCGATCGACCAGCTCTCGAACGGCCGCTTCCTGTTCGGCGTCGGCAATGGCTGGAACCAGGACGAGATCGAGAACCACGGCACGGTCTTCGCCAGCCGCCACAAGCTGGCGCGCGAGCGTATCGAGGCGATGAAGACGATCTGGACCGAGGAGGAGCCCGAATATCACGGCGAGTTCGTGAACTTCGACAAGATGAAGCAGTGGCCCAAGCCGGCCCAGAAGCCGCATCCGCCGATCATCGTCGGCGGCGCCTTCCCCTATGCCGCGCGGCGGGCGATCCGCTACGGCGACGGCTGGATTCCCCGCGCCGACCGGCTGGAGAAGGACGGCGTGGGCGTGGTCATCGAGAAGTTCCGCGCGATGGCGAGCGAAGCGGGCCGCGACCCCGCCACCTTGCCGATCAGCATCTTCCGCGTGCCCGACAAGATCGACGGCCTGCGCTTTTGCCAGGAGATCGGCATCGATCGCGTCACCTTCACCTTGCCGGCCGAGAAAGAGGACAAGCTCCTGCCGATCATCGACCGCTGGGCCGAGCTGAAGCATCAGCTGGGCGGTTGACCCGATGACCCTGCCGAAGTTCGGCATCGCGCTCAGCTTCCAGGTCCATCGCGGCCTCGGCGAGTCGTGGGACTCGTCGTATCGCGAGGGCATCGAACTGGCCGGCGAGGCGAACCGGCTGGGCTTCGATTCGATCTGGGCCAGCGAGCATCACGGCGAGGCCGACGGCTATTGCCCGTCGCCCGTCGTCGCCTGTGCAGCCCTCGCGGTCGCCGCTCCCAACTGCCGTATCGGCCAGGCCGTGGCGCTGGCGCCCTTGCACGGCCATCCGTTGCGTCTCGCCGAGGATCTGTCGGTGCTCGACAATCTCTCGGGCGGCCGGGTCGAGATCGGTCTGGGGCAGGGCTATCGCCCGGCCGAGTTCGACATGTTCGGCTGGCCCTATGCCAGGCGCACGACCGCCTTCGAGGAGTCGCTGGACATACTGGGTCTTGCCTGGCGCGGCGAGCGTTTCGACTATGAGGGCCGCGTCTACAAGGTGAAGGGCGGGTTGCTGCGTCCGCCGCCGGTCAGGCCCGGTCCGCCACCACTGTGGATCGGCGCCGCCGCTCCCAAGGCGCGCGCCCGTGCCGTGCGCCATCGCGCCGGCCTTCTCGTGGCGCCGCTCATCGAGCTCGAGCATCTGGTGCGCCAGATCCGCTCGTTCGACGACGAGGCGCAGCGCCAGGATGCCGGCCGCTTGCCGCATGCGCTGATGCGCGAGATCCTGATCGGCGATTCGGCGGCCGACGCGATCAAGCGGCACCAGCCTTACATCGACCATGTCTACCGCGTGCAGTACGCCCCGGAACGCACCGGCCAGACCTGGATCGATCCGGCGACCGGGGAACGCAAGCCGCTCACCAACGACAATCCCCACTACTTGTCCGAATCCTTCATGCAGGACCGCTGGTTCCTCGGCACGCCGGCCGACATCGCAGCGAAGATGGTCTCGTGGCTGCCGCAGTTTGCGCTCGATCACGTGATCTTCCAGGCGCGCCAGCCCGGCATGTCGCTGCGCCACGCGGCCGACAGTCTCGACGCCATCGCCAAAGGCGTCATTCCCGCCGTGCGCGCCGGGGTGGCAGGATGACCACTCGTCGGCGCCTGTTGAGGCTTGTTCCCGCCGTCGGCGCCGTGCTGGCCTCCGCCACCGCCGCGCGCGCCCAATCCTGGCCTCAGCGACAGCTTCGCATCATCGTTCCTTACGCGCCGGGCGGTGCGACCGATATCGTGGCGCGCGTCGTGGGCGCCGCGATTGGCGCCGAGTTCGGCCAGCCCATGCTGATCGACAATCGCTCGGGCGGTGCCGGCAACATCGCCATGGAGCAGGCGGCCCAGGCCGCACCGGACGGCTATACCTATGTTGTCTCGACGGTGGCGCAGGCCGTCAACATGACGCTGTTTCGCAAGGTCGGCTACGACCTCGAGCGCGGCTTCACGCCGGTCGCGTTCCTTTCGTACTACTCTTTCATTCTCGTCGTGAACCCCGACCTTCCGGTGAAATCGTTCCAGGACCTGGTCGCCCTGGCCCGCCAGCGACCGCTGAACTATGCCAGCTCCGGTACCGGCTCCGCTCCGCACATCGGCATGTCGCTTCTGTGCAACCTGGTGGGCATCGAGATGACCCACGTGCCCTATCGCGGCAGCGGTCCCGCCGTCGCCGACCTGATCTCCGGCTCCTGCCAGTTGATGTTCGACAGCCCGCCCAGCGTGCTGCCGCAGATCCGAGCCGGCAGGCTGCGGGCGATCGCCGTGACCGGCCTCGAGCGGAGTCCCGAGCTGCCGAACGTGCCGACGGTGGCGGAATCGGGCCTGCCAGGCTTCGAGGTGCTGGGCTGGAACGGATTGCTGGCGCCGGCGGGAACGCCGACCGCCATCCTGGATAAAATGTACGAGGCCACGGCGCGTGCCCTTGCCGATCCGCAAGTCAGGGAACGCTTCGAACAGGCGGGCGCGCGCACGCGGCCGATGTCCCGGGACGCGTTCGGCGCGTTCCTGCACAACGAGGTGGCAAAGTGGGCCGACGCCGTGCGCAAGAGCGGCGCCCAGGTGGATTGAGACGTGCCGCTACCTGGAAGGAGGTCGCGGCGGTGGCGAACGTGTCCGGGGCGTGGAAGTGGGGCCACGCTTCCTGAAGGTCCGCCAGGGCGAAGGCGGTTCGAGGGACATCACGGGCCGCCAAGCGACAGGCCATAAAAGCGCGCGGCTGTGCCGCCGAATATCTCGGCATGCGTGGTCGTCGGCAGCAGCGCCGCCGCCGCCTCGTGCCACCGCCTGTAGTTGCTCGCCAGCGTGACGACCGGCCAGTCGCTGCCCCACATCAGCCGCTCCGGCCCGAACGTCGACAGCAAGTGGTCGACATAAGGACGCAGATCCTCGATCTGCCAGTCCGCCCGCGCCTCGGTGACGAGGCCCGAGACCTTGCAGCACCATGGCGTCTCGCGGGCGAGGCGGGCCATGTGACGCGCCCACGGCTGGAAGCTGCCGTTGGCGATGTCCGGCTTGGCGGCGTGGTCGATCACCACCGGCAGGTCGGGATGGTGCTGGGCGAGCGTGCCGATGATGGGAAGGTGGCGCGGCTTCAACAGCGCGTCGAAGCGCAGCCCGTGCCGTGCCATCGCCGCAAGCGCCGGCTGCACCGCGGGACGCAGGATCCAGCCGGTCTCTTCGATATCCTGCAGCATGGGCCGCAGGCCCTTCAGCAGCGGAATGCGTGCAAGTTCGGCGATGCGGACGGGCGCGCCGGGGGCCGCGAGGTCGGTCCAGCCGACCACGCCCTGCACCAGCCCGGCCGAGGCGTGCGCGACATCGAGCATGAAGGCCGTCTCGGCCTCGCTGTCCGCCGCCTGCACCAACACGGTTGCGGTGATGCCGGCCAACAAGGGGCGCAGGTCGTCCAATCCGTAGTCGCGGGCAATCGACAAGTCGGGCGACATCCAGCCGTAATCGCCGCGCGCGATCGTCCAGACATGATGGTGGGCGTCGACCCGGATCATGTCTCGGGCGTGGGCGCGTTCTCCGGCAGCAGGCCGGCGCGGCGCAGATCGGCCCACAGGGCGGCCGGGACCGCTGCCTGCATCAGCTGGGCGTTCTGCTCGACTTCGGCGGCGCTGCGCGGGCCGGGGATGACGGCGGCCACGGCGGGGTGCGCCGCGCAGAACTGCAGCGCGGCCGCCTTGATGTCGGTACCGTGACGTGCGCAGAGGGCGCGAATGGCGTCGGCGCGCGCCACCATGTCTGCTTTCGCCGGTTCATAGTTGAAGGTCGTGCCGCCAGCCAAAAGCCCAGAATTATAGGGCCCGCCCAGCACGACCTTCACGCCCTTGGCGAGGCACGCGGGGAACAGCTGCCCGAGCGCGGTATGGTCGAGCAAGGTATAGCGCCCGGCGATCAGGAAGAGGTCGGGCTTCGCCGCCTCGAGGCAGGCGAGCGCCGGCTCCACCAGGTTGAGCCCCATGCCCCAGGCGTGAATCTCGCCGCGGTCGCGCATGGCGCTCAGGACCTGCGCTGCACCGGCCATCGCTTCGGCGAAGCGATCCTTCCACGCCGCACCGTGCCAGTCCTCCGAGCAGTCGTGGATGTAGACGATGTCGAAGCGGCTGAGTCCCAGTCGCTGGTGGCTGTCCTCCAGCGAGCGGACTGTGCCGGCCGCGGTGTAGTCGAAGGTACGGCGGAAGGGCAGGGCATTGAGGAAGCCCTGGTTCATCGGTCTTCTGTCCTCCGAAGCATGCAGCAGCCGGCCGACCTTGGTGGAGAGCGTGAAGCTGTCGCGTGGCCGGCTGCGCAACGCGTTGCCCAGCCGGTGCTCGGCCAGTCCCGCGCCGTAATGCGGCGCGGTATCGTAGTGGCGGATACCGGCATCCCAGGCGGCCTGCAGGCAGGCGACGGCGGACTCTTCGGGTACTACGGTGCCGAGATTGCCCAGCGGCGCCGTGCCGAGGCCGAGCGGTCCAGGCGGAGTGTAACCGGTCATGCCTGCTCCTGTGATGCAACGGTAGCCGAGGATAATTATCGCACCTTGCGGGTCGAAGCTTCCTGTTTTGCCGATCCGTCCGCCGCAATGCCGATGCGAAGCGACGCTTCAGGTCGTCGTGATACCGCTCCGCAGCAGCCTCGATCGGAACTGGGAATTGTTGCGGTGCAAACAGGGATTCTGCCAAACCCGTCCGCCGCCGCGGGCGGGGTTCGGTCTGGCTTCAGCGCGCGGCGGCCGCCTTCTCGCCGTCCACCTTGGTCTCGACGACCCGCAACTGATCGCCGTCAGCCAGCCCATCGGGCGGGCTGTCGATGATCCGGTCGGTGGCGGCGATACCGGTCGCGATCTCGACGACTTGGCCCAGGTCGCGGCCTATGGTGACGGTCTTCAGCACGACCTTGTTATTGGCATCCATGGTCGCCACGTGCATGCCCTTCTGGTCGAAGATCAGCGCGCCGGCTGGAATGGTCAGCGCCTGCACGGTCGGCGGCAGTTCGATACGCGTGTTGGCAAAGGCGCCCGGCATCAGCTCGCCGGCGCTGTTGTCGACCACGAGCTGCATGCGCGTGGTGCCGCTCTGGGGATCGACCGAGCGCGCCGAGGCGTCGACGACTCCATAATACACCTTGCCGGGATACTCGGGGACGGTGATCTGCACCTTGGTGTTTATCTTCACCGCCGGCACGTAGTTCTGCGGGATGCTGACAGTGACCCTGAGCTTCCGCGTGTCCGAAATGACGAACAGCGCGAGACCGGCGCTCGAATCGGCGTTGATCAGGGCGCCGACATCGGTGTTGCGGGTGGTCACGGTGCCGTCGAACGGCGCGGTCAGACGCTTGAAATCGGCGAGCACTTCGAGACGATCGACGTTGGCCTTGGCCGCCTTGCTAAGGGCCTGCTTGACCGTGAGATCGCCGGTCTTCTCGTCGACGGTCTGCTTGGCCACCGTGTTGGTCCCACCCAGTGTCTGCCAGCGCTGCGCCGTCACCAGGGCCAGCGCTTCACCCGCCTGGGCGCTGGCGAGCGCCGCCCTGGCCTGAAGGAGCTGCTGGTCGAGGTCGGGTGCCTCGATCTCGGCGAGCAGTTGACCGGCCTTCACTGGCGCACCGATGTCGACGTACCACGCCTTCAGGAAGCCGCTCACCCGGGCGTAGATCGGTGCACGGGAATAAGCTTCGAGGCGGCCTGGCAGGTCGAGCGACGATTTGTTTTCGCCGGTCGTCGGCGAGATGACGCTCACGACCGGAACGGACTGGGTGTCCGTCCATTCCTTCAGCCTTGCCTGGGAGGCGTTGCGATTCATGAGGCCGCTGGCCACCACGAAACCCACCACCAGCAGGGCGGCGACGCCGGCGATGGCGAGGCCGCGACCCCGCTTGCGCGGTGCTGCGCGCGAAGACTCAGGCGGCATGGGGAACTCCAGGAGTGCCGCCGGCCGTGACGGTCTTGGCATGGTGCCGGTGAATGACGCTGAAGACGACGGGAACGAAGATGAGCGTGGCGATCGTCGCAAAAATCAGCCCACCGATGACGGCGCGACCGAGCGGCGCGTTCTGCTCGCCACCCTCGCCCAGGCCGAGCGCCATGGGGGTCATGCCGATGATCATGGCGAGCGCCGTCATCAGCACCGGGCGGAAGCGCACGTAGCCGGCCTCGAGCGCCGCCGCGGTGGCATCACCCAGCTCCACCAGTCGCTCGCGCGCGAAGCTCACGACCAGCACCGAATTGGCCGTCGCCACGCCCATGCACATGATGGCGCCGGTGAGCGCCGGCACCGAGAGCGTCGTGTAGGTGGCGAACAGCATCCATATGATCCCCGCCAAAGCGGCGGGCAGCGCAGTGATGATGACGAAGGGATCGCTCCACGACTGGAAGTTCACGACGATCAGGAGGTAGATCAGCACGATGGCGCCGAGAAGGCCGAACAGCAGGCCGGAGAAGGCGCTTTCCATGGTCCGGACCTGGCCCTGCAGCTTGACCGCGCGGATCTTGGGCGAGGCGCTGGGCGCCAGCTCGTCGATGATCCGTCGCACGTCGCTGGCGACCGCACCGAGGTCGCGTCCCTGCACCGCGGCATAGACCTGGACCAGCCCCTGCAGGTCGTATTGCGACACCACCGCGCTTGCCGTGTCGCGCCGGAGATCGGCGATACCGCCCAGCACCTGCATCGAGCTGGCCGCCGGCGCCGCGATCGGCAGGTTGGACAGCGAGGCCAGCGAATCCAGCCGATACTGCGGCGTCTGCAGGACGATGTTGTAGGTCACGCCGTTGGCCGGATTGAGCCAGTAGGTCGGGGCGATCTGGCCGGAGCCTGCGAGGTTCACGACCAGCGAATTGGTGATGTCGCGCGTGGTGATCCCGACATACTGCGCCCGCGTACGGTCGATATCGACGGCCATGACGGGCGAGCTGCGCGATTGCTGGAGACGCGCATCGACAATGCCCGGCACCCGGCGGATGCGGGCGAGCAGCCGGTTGGCGTGCTCGAAGGCCGCCGTCGGATCCGAGCTGCGCACCTGGATGTCGATCGGCGAGGGCGCACCGAAATTCAGGATCTGGCTGATGATATCGGCCGGCAGGAAGGAGAAGGTAAAGCCCGGGAAACGCTCGGGCAGCTGGCGGCGCAGTTCGCGCACATAATCGGCGGTCGGCGCATGCTCTTCGGTCAGCTTGACCTGGATGTCGCCATCCTGACTGCCGATCGTACCGGTGTTGTTGTAGGTCATGTTGATGCCGCTGACCGGCATGCCGACATTGTCGGCCATGGCCGCGATCTCCCGCGGCGGGATGATCTGGCGGATCGCCTTCTGGATGGCGGCGAACTGATTGGCGGCCTCCTCCACCCTCGTGCCGACCGGCGCGCGCGCATGCATCAGGATCTGGCCGGAATCGACCGACGGGAAGAAGTTCCGTCCGAGAACGGGCGTCAGCAGGAACGACGCCAGCACGATAGCCATGAAGCCGCAGATGAACACCGTGCGATGCGCCAATGCCATCACCAGCAGGTCGCGATAGACCTCGCGGAAACTCTCGAAGCGCACCTCGAAGCCGCGCTGGAAGATGACCAGGGGATTGCGCGTCGGCGGCTTCTCGCCGTGGGCATGCGCGGTGTGCGGCTTCAACAGATAGTTCGCCATCGTCGGCACCAGAGTGCGCGACAGGATGAACGAGCAGACCATCGCGAACATCACCGCTTCGGCCATCGGCACGAACAGGAAGCGCGCCACGCCTTCGAGGAAGAACATCGGCACGAACACGATGCAGATGCAGAGCAGCGACACGAAGGCCGGCGTCACGATCTGCCGCGCACCGTCCATGATCGCCGTCTCGACCGGCTTGCCCTGCTCGAGGTGCCAGTTGATGTTCTCGATGGTGACCGTGGCGTCGTCGACCAGGATGCCGACCGCCAGCGCCAGGCCGCCCAGTGTCATGATGTTGAGCGTCTCGCCGAAAGCCGCCAGCAGCGCGATCGAGCCCAGGATGGCGAGCGGAATCGATGTGGCGATGATGATCGTCGAGCGCCAGCTTCCGAGGAACAGGAGGATCATCAGGCTGGTCAGCACGGCCGCGATGACCGCCTCGATGGCGACGCCGCCGATCGCCCCTTCGACGAACAGCGACTGGTCACCCAGGATGGCGAGGCTCACGCCATCGGGCAGCGTCTTGCGCAGCTCCTCGACCCGCTGCTTGACGCCGTCGATGATGGACAGCGTCGACACCGCGCCGTTCTTCAGCACGGCCAGCAGCACCGAGCGGTTGCCGTCGACGTGGACGATGTTGGTTTGCGGCGGATTGCCGTCGCGCACCTGGGCGACGTCGCGCAGATAGACCATGGCGCCGTTGGCGGCGAACACCGGCAGGTCGGCCAGGCCGGCGAAATCGATCGGCGCGTTGTTGAGCTGGATGGCGTACTCGAGTTTGCCGATCTTCTGCGTGCCGGCAGGGGTCAGCAAATTCTGGGCGGCGAGCGCGTTGGCGACGTCGTTGGCCGACAGGCCGCGCGACTGCATGGCCGCCGAATCGAGATCGATCTGGATCTGCCGGAACTTGCCGCCGAACGGGAACGGGATAGCCGCGCCGGGCACGGTGACCAACGGCGTGCGCACCGTATTGATGGCGATGTCGAACACCGCCTGCTCCGACATGCCCTTGCCGGCCAGGGCGATCTGGATGATCGGCACGGTCGAGGCATTGTAGTTCAGGATCAGGGGCGGCGTGATGTTGGGCGGCATCTGCTTCAGCACGGTCTGCGAAATCGCCGTGACCTGCGCATTGGCGGTGCGGATGTCGGTGCCGGGCTGGAAGAAGACCTTGACGATGCCGATGCCCGTATACGACGTGCCCTCGATGTGTTCGATGTCGTTGACGGTCGTGGTGAGCGAACGCTGGAAGTTCAGCATGACGCGGCCTGACATCTGGTCAGGCGGCAGGCCCGTGTACTGCCAGACGACGGCGATCACGGGGATGCGGATTTCCGGGAAGATGTCGACCGGGGTACGCAACGCCGAAAGCGGGCCGACAATCAGGATCAGCAACGCGAGAACGACGAACGTATAAGGCCGCGTCAGCGCGACCCGAACCAAAGCCAGCATCTGGCCGTACTTTCCAACTCAACAGGACGCCGCTGGCTTCCCGTTCACCACGGCAAATCATCGGAACATGACGAGTCTTGAGTGTCGAGACGTGACTGACCCTGCTTCCTGCATGGCTCTGCGCAGGCTTTGCATAGAAGCTGCACATCGTGAACGGCAGGGCGCGAGGATCATGGTCGCGCGTGCAGAGCCGCAGCTCGTGCGCACCGCAGAATCTGGAGCCGCATGGTGATTGTTCGCCCCGCGTCGGTCGGCAGAGAAAAGGTCAGCGGGCGCGCTTGCGGTGCAGCCTGTCGCGCACGAACCATTCTCCGCGGCATTTCCCTGTTAACAGAGAAATAGCAAGGAATCCGAGCCGGCCATCGCCGGGCCAAGCGCGAAAAGTTCCTGTGCTGGCCACTTAAGGTTGTTCTCGATGGCGCTGGTCGAACAGGGAATTGTTTGCCACGCAAAACAGGGATTCGAACTGGAACAGGTAATTTGTCGTGGCGGCCGTGGGTCTTGGCTCGGGCGCTCCCGGCGCCGCCGGTCGCCAGGAGCGCTCGCTCTCGCGGCGGCCAGGGCAGCCCGGCCAGCCTCGCGCTTCGACGATACCCGGCTATTTTCCGGCGGCAGCGGGGGCCGAGAGCTTGACGATATCGCCCCAGCGACGGATTTCACCGGCGAGATAGGCGCCCAGCTCGCGGGGGGTGCCTCTCTTTTCCTCGATGCCTTGGGCGAGGAGGGCTTCCTTGACCTTCGGAGCCTGCAGCGCCTTGTCGATGGCGCCGTGGAGCTTGTCGACGATCGGCTGGGGCGTGCCCTTCGCCGCCACCAGGAAGTAGGCGACATCGACGGTGAGGTCGGGGTAGCCCGCCTCCTTGAAGGTCGGGATGTCGGGCAACTGGCTCGCGCGCGTCTCGCCGGTGACCGCGATCATGCGGGCCTGCTTGGCGTTCTGGACAGGAATGCCCGACGGTACAGGCGTGAACCAGATCTGGATGCGGCTGGTAAGCAAGTCGTTCAGCGCGTC
>DATHNU010001084.1:0-5475 GCA_035485695.1 Reyranella sp.
GCCGCTGCCTTGGCCGCCTTGGTCGCCGCCCTCCTTCTCGGCGCGCTGCCGTTCCTGACCGGGTCGAACTATATCATCGGCATCGGCATCTCGGCGCTCGTCTTCACGGTCGCGGCGGCGGCCCTCAATCTCGTCTACGGCTACACGGGCCTGCTGTCCTTTGCCCAGCTCGGCTTCTGGGGCATCGGCGGCTATGTCACGGCGCTCACGGTCGTGACCTTCGGCGGCAATTTCTGGTGGGGCCTCGTCTGGGCGGCGCTGATCAATGCAGCCGTTGCGCTGGCCGTCGGCTACCCGACCTTGCGCACCAACCGCCATGCCTTCGTCATCGTCACCCTCACCTTCGCCCTGCTGGTGACCCTGATCGCGCGCGACTGGGTCGACCTCACGCGCGGGCCGCTCGGCATCCCCAACCTGCCGCCGCCCACGGCCTTCGGCTACAGCTTCGACACCACGGCGAAGTTCTACTGGATCGCCTGGGCCTTTGCGGTGGCGATGCTGGGCTTCCTCCATGCGCTCTGCAGCTCGCGCATCGGCCGCACCCTGATCGCCATCAAGCAAAACGAGCCGCTGGTGCGCGCCCAGGGCATCTCGCCGATGCCCTACAAGCTCGCCTCCTTCGCCTTGAGCGCCGCCATCACCGGCGCGGCGGGCGGCGTCTACTGCTTCAATCTCCGGATCATCGACCCGCTGTTCCTCGACTTCTATTACATGCAGACCTTCCTGATCATCGTGATCATCGGCGGCGCCGGCAGCTTCTGGGGCGTGGTCGTCTCGGGCATCGCGCTCTCGGCGCTGCCTGAGGCGCTGCGTTTCTCCGCCGACTTCCGCATGATCATCTACGGCGTGATCCTGGTGGTCGCCATGTTCGTGATGCCGTCGGGCGTCGCGGGCTGGCTGCGCGAGCGTAGACTGGCTCGTCTTCGCCGATCCCTGCGCGAGGCGCTGCGATGAGCGCCGTCCTGACGGTCTCCGACCTGCGCAAGTCGTATGCCGGCGTCCATGCGCTCGACGGCGTGTCGTTCGCCGTCGAGGCCGGCAGCATCACCGGGCTCATAGGTCCCAATGGCTCGGGCAAGAGCACGGCGATCGACTGCATCTCGGGCTTCCAGAAGCTCGACAGCGGCAAGGTCGTGCTGGCGGGCGCCGACATCACCGGCCGGCCGGCCCATCACATCGCCCGCGCCGGCCTGATGCGCACCTTCCAGACGGTGCGTATCTATGAGCGCCTGAGCCTGCGCGACAATCTCGCCATCGCCGCCCAGCAGTTCGATCCGGCGACCTGGGTCGACGAGCTCCTGCGCACCCGGCGCTACCGCGACGCCGTGGACGCCGCCGAAGGCCGCGGACGCGCGCTGGTCGAGCTGATCGGCCTGCAGCGCTACTACGAGGCCGAGACCGGCATTCTGTCCTATGGCCAGAAGAAGCTGGTGGCGCTGGCCGCGGCGCTGATGCCGCATCCCAAGATCGTGCTGCTCGACGAGCCGGTGGCCGGCGTCAATCCGAGCCGCATCCGCGAAATCGAGGGGGCGCTGGCCGAGCTCAACCGGGCCGGCGAGACCTTCCTGATCGTCGAGCACAATGTCGAGTTCATCACCAACCTCTGCCACCAGGTGATCGTGCTCGACCAGGGCAGGAAGCTGACCGAAGGCACCGCCGTCGAGATCCACACCGATTCGCGCGTGCTGGAAGCCTATCTCGGCATGACGCCGGAGATGGCCGAGGCCGAGATGCGGGGCGCTGCATGACCGCGCCGGCATTGGAGCTGGTCTCCGTCACGGCGGGCTATGGCGACGCCCGGATCGTGAACGACTTCTCGGCCCGCCTGCAGGCCGGCACGATCACGACGCTGATCGGCGGCAACGGCGCGGGCAAGTCGACCCTGCTGCGCGCCATCTACGGCACCAACCGCTTCTTCTCCGGCCAGATCGTGTTCAAGGGCGAGACCATCGAACGCCTGCCGCCCTGGGAGCGGCTGAAGCGCGGCGTCGGCTTCGTGCCGCAAGGCCGCTGCAATTTTCCGGCGATGAGTGTCACCGAAAACCTCATGATGGGCTGCTACACCCTGCCCGCCAGCCGCCACGAGGCCGCGATCGGCCGGGTCACCGGCGCATTCCCGATGTTGCGGCAGAAGGCGCGGATCGAGGCCGGCAATCTCTCGGGCGGCGAGCAGCAGATCCTGGAAATGGCGATGGTGCTGGTGGTCGAGCCGGCGCTGCTGCTGCTCGACGAGCCGTCGCTCGGCCTGTCGCCAAAGATGCAGGGTGATGTGTTTGCCACGGTGCAGCGCATCGCGAAGAGCGGCGTCACCGTCCTGATCGTCGAGCAGAATGTGCGCGGCGCGCTCCTGATCTCCGACCGCGCGCTGGTGATGGAACAGGGACGACTTTTCATGGAAGGCCCGGCGGCCGAGGTGCGGACCGATCCGCGCATCCGCCAGGCCTATCTCGGTGGCAACATCCAACAGACGGCGGCGTAGGAGCACATGGAAAAAGCACGGTTGGCCGTCGACATCGGCGGCACCTTCACCGATCTCTGCCTCGACTGGAACGGCAAGCTCACCAGCGTGAAGGTGCTGACCACGCCGCGCGCGCCGGAAGAAGGCGTGCTGGACGGCATGGAGCAGATCCTGAAGCAGACCGGCATCAAGCCGGCCGACCTCGGCCTCGTCATCCACGGCACGACGCTCGCCACCAACGCCATGATCGAGCGCAAGGGTGCCAAGACGGCACTGGTCGTCACCGAGGGTTTTCGCGATTCGATCGAGATCGCCTTCGAGCACCGCTTCGAGCAGTACGACATCTTCATGCAGAAGCCGCCGCCCTTGGTGGCGCGCGACCTGCGCTTCGGCATCCCCGAGCGCATGGACGGCCGCGGCAACGTGCTGATCCCGCTCGACGAGGCGGCGGTGCGCACGCTGGCGCCCAAGCTCAAGGCGGCCGGCATCGAGGC
Source organism: Reyranella sp. (assembly GCA_035485695.1). Classification (GTDB taxonomy): domain Bacteria; phylum Pseudomonadota; class Alphaproteobacteria; order Reyranellales; family Reyranellaceae; genus Reyranella. The sequence goes on from DATHNU010001084.1 coordinate 2,953, forward strand.
GATCGCAATCGGCTACATGCACGCCTATCTAGACGGCAAGCACGAGCGGCGCACGCGCGACATCCTGACGGACCTGCTGCCCGGCGTGTCGATCTCGCTGTCCAGCGAGGTGTCGCCGGAGATCCGCGAGTACGAGCGCTGGTCGACCGCCGTCGCCAACGCCTACGTCCAGCCTGTGATGGACCGCTATCTCGGACGGCTCGATGACGGTTTGCGCCACAAGGGTTTCACCTGCCCGCTGTTCATGATCACCTCGGGTGGCGGGCTGGCGGCGCTCGAGACGGCGCGCAAGTTCCCGATCCGCCTGGTCGAATCGGGGCCGGCCGGCGGCGCCATCCTGGCGGCGGCGCTGGCGCGGCAATGCGGGCTCGACAAGGTGCTGAGCTTCGACATGGGCGGCACGACGGCCAAGATCTGCCTGATCGACCATGGCGAGCCGCAGCATTCGCGCACCTTCGAGGTGGCGCGGCAGTACCGGTTCCTGAAGGGCAGCGGCCTGCCGCTGCGCATCCCGGTCATCGAGATGGTTGAGATCGGCGCCGGCGGCGGCTCGATCGCCTCGGTCGATTCGCTGTCGCGGGTCAATGTCGGGCCGGAGAGCGCCGGCGCCGAGCCCGGGCCCGCGAGCTACGGCCGCGGCGGCACGGAGCCCACCGTGACCGACGCCGATGTCGTGCTGGGCCGCATCGACCCCGCCTACTTCGCGGGCGGCTCGATCAAGCTCTCGCCCGACAAGGCGGGCGCCGCCGTCGACAAGGCGGTCGGCACGCCGCTCGGCCTGAAGCGCCTCGACGCAGCGTTTGGCGTCAGCGAGATCGTCGAGGAGAACATGGCCAATGCCGCGCGCGTGCACGCCGTCGAGCGCGGCAAGGAATTGCAGGATCGCACCATGATCGCCTTCGGCGGCGCAGCGCCGATTCATGCCGCGCGGCTCGCCGAAAAGCTCGGCATCCGCCGCGTGCTAGTGCCGAGCGGCGCGGGCGTGGGGTCGGCGGTGGGCTTCCTGATGGCGCCGGTCGCCTACGAGGTGGTGCGCAGCCGCTACGTCCAGCTCGACGACGACAAGTTCGACCCCGCCTACGTCAATGCGCTGTTCGCCGAGATGCGCGCCGAGGCCGAGGCCGTGGTCAAGGCCGGTGCGCCGGAAGCGAAGCTGGTGGAAGCGCGGACCGCCGACATGCGCTATCGCGGCCAGGGCCACGAGATCACCGTCGACCTGCCGCGCGGGGCCTTCGACCGCGCATCGCGCGATAGGCTGATCAAGCTCTATGAAGACGGCTACGCCACGACCTTCGGCCGCACGATCCCGGGGCTGGGCGTGGAGATCATGAACTGGACGCTCAGGCTCGCGGCCGAGCAGGCGGCGGTGCCCAAGATCGCGCCGCAACCGGCCGACCTCGCGTCCAAGGCGCGCGGCAGCCGGCCGGTCTACGATGCGGCGGATCAGGACATGAAAGACGTGTCGGTCTATCATCGCGCCGACCTCACGATCGGCAGCTTCGTGCCCGGCCCGGCGGTCATCGCCGAGGACGAGACGACCACCATCGTGCCTAAAAGCTTCGCGGCGCGCATAAGCCCGATCGGCGCCATTCTGTTGGAGAAGATTGGAACATGAGCATCAACGATCCCCTTTCGCCGATTCGCCTGCAGCTGATGTGGGACCGCCTGATCGCGGTCGTCGAGGAGCAGGCGCTGGCCTTGATCCGCACCGGCTTCTCGACGTCGACGCGCGAGGCCGGCGACCTTTCCGCCGGCGTGTTCGACCTCGACGGCGACATGCTGGCGCAGGCCGTCACCGGCACGCCCGGGCACATCAACTCGATGGCGCGCGCGGTGCGCCACTTCCTCGACAAGTTCCCGGCCAAAGTGATGAAGGAAGGCGACATCTTCCTGACCAACGACCCATGGAAGGGCACCGGCCATCTGCACGACTTCACCTTCGTCACGCCCACCTTCCGGCGCGGCAAGATGGTGGCGCTGTTCGCCAGCACCTGCCACGTGGTCGATATCGGCGGCCGCGGCATGGGCACCGACGCGCGCCAGGTCTACGAGGAAGGCCTCTACATTCCGCTGATGCGCTTTGCGCGCCAGGGCAAGGTCGACGAGACGCTGATCGACATCGTGACCGTCAATGTGCGCGAGCCGATCCAGGTGGTGGGCGATCTCTATTCGCTGGCGACCTGCAACGAGATCGGTTGCCGGCGCCTGATCGAGATGATGGACGAGTTCGCCATCGACGATCTCGACCGGCTGGGCACGCACATCCTGGAAAAATCCAGGCAGGCCTCGCTTGAAGCCATCCGCAAGATCAAGCCGGGCGAATACAAATTCTCGATGACGGTCGACGGCTACGACAAGCCGATCGACATCGTGGCGACGATGCAGATCGGCGAGACCGGCATCGACGTCGATTTCGCCGGCACCTCGGGCGTGTCGTCCTACGGCATCAACGTTCCCGTCTGCTACACCGAGGCCTACGCCTCGTTTGGCGTCAAATGCATCGTGGCGCCCAGGGTGCCCAAC
>DATHNU010001085.1:0-5185 GCA_035485695.1 Reyranella sp.
GGTCTCGCGTTGCAGATGCGCCATGGCCAGCAGCCCGCGGTCACCGTTCACCAGGTGGTAGCCGAAATAGCCGAACATCATGGCGAAGATGATCGGAACCAGAATTTGACGCGGTCGCAACATATGCTGACTTTCCTGCAGCATATGGCAACATATGGTGGTCGAAAGTCAAGTTTCTCCTTTAATCAGAGGCTCTTGGCGTCCGACAACGCGATGCGGACGCGGCGGTTGTGACGGCCCTTGTTGTCGATCTTGAGAATGCGGATGGGCGGCGATCCGCCGGTCGAGGCGAGATGCGTGCCACCGCACGCCTGCCGATCGAGGCCTGCGATCTCGACGATGCGGATCTTGCCGTCGGGCGTGGGCGGCGGCGCCACAGAGCGACTGCGGATCAGGCCACGCTCGGCCTGTGCCTCGCCCATCGGCACATAGGCGAAGTTCACCGCGATATCCTGCGCGATCACGTCGTTGATCGGCCCTTCGAGCGCCCGCAGCCGGTCGTTGTCGGCGCCGTGCAGGTCGAAGTCCATGCGCGCCGAGCCATCCTCGGCCATCTGCACGCCGGTGACCAAAGCGCCGTCGAAGCTCTGGAAGACCAGCGCGTTCAGGATGTGCGTGCCGGTGTGGAGCTGGCGCATGGTCCGGCGAAAGTCGGGATCGACCGCCGCCTCGACCGCGCCCGTCAGCTCCGCCTGGCTGTCGAGCAGATGCCACAGCTTGCCGGCACTGACTTCGAAGCCAATCACCCGGGCCTCGCCGCCGTTCCAGCGCAGAACGCCACGGTCGGCGAGCTGCCCTCCTCCACCGGGATAGAACGGCGTTTCGGCGAGCGCGACCTTGCCGGCCCCGGCGCCCGCGACGGTGGTCTCGACGACCAGCGAGTCGGGATGTTCATGGCAGAAGAGATGCATGGGCCACGACTAGCGCCTCGGACCCGTCGCGTATTGGCGAAAATTGCCGTCGGCCTGACCCTAGCGGGTGCACTCCATCGGGGATTTCCGCAATTCGCGCAATTTCCGCTAGTGATTCGCCAATTCCACGTGGTGTGTATTCCCATAATTTGCCCCAGATATAGACGCCGGCTGATGGATGATGAAGCGGCGGCACGATACGCTTACTATAGTAATACTATAGTGAAAGTCAAGTTATTTTAAACACCCCGCTCAAGATGAGTTTCTGCGCACCATAATGCGCAGAAACTCGTCGCAGCGCTCGTGGCGATGACCTCAGGCGGCAGCGCGGGCGAACTGCAAGGGCGTAATGCCGTAGCAGCGCTTGAAATGCTTGGTGAGCGCACTTTGGTCGTAGAAGCCGACGTCGGTCGCGACCTGGGCGATCGGTCGAGCATACCGGAGATGCCGGCACGCGACGTTGAGGCGGACCTGGGTCAGGTAGGCATGCGGCGCGAGCCCTGTCGCGCGCTTGAACAGGCCGATGAGCTGGAAAGTCGTCAGGCCGACATCCTGTGCCAGATCCTCCAGCCGAAGATCTTCCGCATAGTCAGCGCGCATGCGCTCCTTCACACGGCTCAGCACGACCTGATCACGCGGCGCCGGCCCGATCCGGCCACCGCCGCTGCCATGGCGCTGAAACAGTCGACCGAAGGTGCCGATCAGGAGTTCGCGTTCCTGGAAGACATCGCGGCCTTGCTCGATGACACGATGCATGGCGAGGAAGCCGTCGATGAGGTCGGGATCGAGGAAGACGTTCCGCGTGAAGTACGGCACTTCCTCGATGCCAAGCCCGTGCGCCACCTGATCGAGCGCCGCCCGGGTGAGGTAGAGCGACCGATAGCGCCAGCGCTCGCTCCCGCCCATCCAGCCGGCATGGGGCTCGGCCGGATTGAAGACGAACAGCGTCGCGGCATGCGCCTGCTCGACCCGACCGCGGCTCTTGATCATCGAGCCGCCCTGCTCGGTGACGGCGACGACCAGCGCTTCGTGCGTGTGCGGCGGATATTCATGGGTCGTGAAGTCGGCGCGCAGCAGGCTGAGGCCGCTGAGATGCCGGTCCCACCAATATTGCGTCGAGTTCCGGGGATCGAGGCGCGCCATCGGCAATTTTTACCAATACCGGAGGGGAGTGCGCCACTAGCCTTCGGCCATGATCACCCGCTTGTGGCGCGGCCGCGCCGAGACGACGGCCCAGGCCGACACGTACTTCCGGCATTTCACCGGGACCATCGTCCCCGAGCTCAAGGCGCTCGATGGCCATCGCGGTGCCTGGCTGCTGCGGCGCGAGGTCGACGGCCGGACGGAATTCCTGGTCGTGACGCTCTGGGAATCACGCCAGGCGATCGAGGCCTTTGCCGGCGCCGACATAGACAAGGCCATCGTCGAACCCGAAGCGCGCGCCGTGCTGGCCGAGTTCGACGATTTCGCGCGCCACTACGAGGTGGCGTTCAGGACCGACTAAGGATTCTCGCCGGACCGCGGGCCTCCAGGCCCGCTCATCGTCTTTGCTGGGAGCGCGCCACTCCAGTGGCGCATCTTGGAGCGCGGACCTCCAGGTCCGCATCATGCTCATGAGCGGACCTGGAGGTCCGCGCTCCGCATGAGAAGATAGCACCACGGGAGTGGCGCGCTCCCAGCCACGAGCGGGCCTGGAGGCCCGCGGTCCGGTGAGGCTACTTGCCGCGCAGGATCGACGTGCCGGCGTAGCGCGCCTGGGTGCCGAGCTGCTCCTCGATGCGCAGGAGCTGGTTGTACTTGGCCAGCCGGTCCGAGCGCGACAGCGAGCCGGTCTTGATCTGGCCGCAGTTGGTGGCGACCGCCAGGTCGGCGATGGTGGCGTCCTCGGTCTCGCCGGAACGGTGGGACATCACGGCGCCGTAGGATGCATGGCGCGCCATCGCCACGGCTTCCATGGTCTCGCTGAGCGTGCCGATCTGGTTGACCTTGATCAGAATGGCGTTGGCCAGCCCGTCCCTGATGCCGTCGGCCAGCCGCTTGGGATTGGTCACGAACAGGTCGTCGCCCACGAGCTGGATCTTCTTGCCGAGCTTGTCGGTGATCGCCTTCCAGCCGGCCATGTCGTCCTCGGCCATGCCGTCCTCGATCGACACGATCGGGTAGCGCTTCACGAGATCGGCGTAGTAGTCGACCATGCCGGCGGCATCGAGCGACTTCTTCTCGCCCTCCAGCTCGTACTTGCCCTTCTTGAAGAACTCGGTCGAAGCCGGATCGAGCGCCAGCATGACATCCTCGCCCGGTCGGTAGCCCGCCTGCTCGATCGACTTCATGATGAAGCCCAGCGCCTCGTCGGCCGAGGCGAGGTTGGGGGCGAAGCCGCCCTCGTCGCCCACGTTGGTGTTGTGGCCGGCGTCCTTGAGCTGGCTGCGCAGCGCGTGGAAGACTTCCGAGCCCATGCGCAATGCCTCGGCGAAGCGGTCCGCCTTCACCGGCATGATCATGAATTCCTGGATGTCGATCGGATTGTCGGCGTGCACGCCGCCATTGATGATGTTCATCATCGGCACCGGCAGGAGCGAGGCCTGGCTGCCGCCGACATAGCGGTAGAGCGGCAGGCCGCACTCCATCGCCGCCGCCTTGGCGACCGCCAGCGAGGCGCCGAGGATGGCGTTGGCCCCCAGCCGGCCCTTGTTGGGCGTGCCGTCGAGCTCGATCAGGGCGCGGTCGATCTTGATCTGCTCCAGCGCATCGAGGCCCGACAGGAGATCCATGATCTCGCCGTTGACGGCGGCGACCGCCTTCAGCACGCCCTTGCCGCCATAGCGCTTCTTGTCGCCGTCGCGCAGCTCGACCGCCTCGTGGGCGCCCGTCGAGGCGCCGGAGGGGACGGCCGCCCGGCCCATGGCGCCGCTGTCGAGCTCGACTTCGACCTCGACCGTGGGATTGCCGCGGCTATCGAGGATTTCGCGGGCGCGGACTTCGGCAATGGCACTCATCGGGAGCTCCTTTTTGGCGCGGCCTGTCTAGCCGTGCCCCTCCCCCGGAGCAAGTGAAGGAACGGTCACGCTTATTAAAACGAGTGCGCCAAAGCAGTCCAAGTGATGCTGTCATCCCGAGCGTAGCGAGGGACCTTTAGGCCGCAGTAAAGGTCCCTCGCTACGCTCGGGATGACAATTTTTGTGATCCGGGACCAGCCCTCAGCGCCAAGCGCTCTTCAACGCCTGGTCGGTCTTCCACTTCTCGACGGCCGCGACGTCGTCGCAGGAGAAGGCCTGCGTGTTCTTGCGCGGATTACCCTCGACCCAGGCGAAGACCAGGCATTGCGACTGGTTGTTGCCGTCCTGCTTGGTCTCGAGAAGGATTTCGCTCGCCACCGCGGCGCCCACCTTGGCGTCGCCATAGTCGTCGATGACCGGCGCGATCTCGCCGACCTTGCGGCCGGCCGACTTGTTGTCGGCGTACCATTTGGCGAAGGCCGCGAACTGGTCGCCGGCCGCGCCCTTGCCGTCGGCCGCGACATAGGCCTTGAGGTCGCGGATCAGCGACTGCACCGCGGCCTCGGCCTTGGGCTCCGCCGCCTTGCGGCGTTCGGCGAGCCGGGCGTTCAGCGCTTTCAGCGCATCGGCATTCGATGGCGGCGTCGGCGGCGTCGCCGAGAGAGACGTGGCCGTCGTGGTCGGCGGCTCGATACGCTTGATCGGGGTGCGGCTTGCCTCGGCGTTGAGCTGCTGAGCTTCCTGCGGCGTCAGCTTGCCAGCAGCCCGCAGGCCATGCGCCTTCTGCCAGTCGCTGATCGCCTTTTCCGTCGCCTCAGACTGCAGGTTGCCGTCGATCGGACCGTTGTACTTGTCGAGCGTGTGCAGCGATTCCTGGATGCGCCTGCGATCCGGCTCGGGACTTTGCAGCACCGTCGTATAGTCCGGCGCCGGCGCGGCCTGTCGTGTCGCCGCGACCGGGGCGCCGCCTGACGGCGCCGGAGCAGGCGCAACACCACCACCCTGGCTGCACGTCGCCGGGTTCTGGAAGCAGCGCTCGACCTCGCCGGCGCTCTGGCCGAGCGCCGCGGCCGGCGCGAGAGCCGCGAAGGCCAGGATCATCCAGGTGCGGCGCATGTCAGATACCGCCGTAGGTGCCAACGGCCAGCTGGGCCGGCAGTCCGATCACCATCACCACCGGCTGGCCGCGGCCGGTCTGGCCACGCGCGATGATGTGGTCGTTGGGTGCGCCGGTCTTGCTCTGATAGGCGCCGCTGCCGCTGAACTTGCCGGCAAAGC
>DATHNU010001086.1:0-10290 GCA_035485695.1 Reyranella sp.
GCCGGCCCAGCTCTATGCCCAGGGCGCGCGCCGCCACATGGAGCTCTACGGCACGACGCCGCGGCATTTCGCCGAAGTCGCCGTGGTGACGCGCCGGCACGCCATCCTGAACGGCAACGTGGTGATGAACAAACCGCTCACTGTCGAGGAGCATCACGCCTCGCGCATGATCTCCGATCCCTTCCGGCTGTTCGACTGCAGCCTGGAGAGCGATGGCGGTGCTGCGATCATCGTGAGCGCCGCCGACCGCGCGCGCGACCTCAGGAAGCCGCTGGTCACGGTGATGGGCGTGGCCGAGGGCCATCCCGAATCACCGGCCTCGATGGCGCAGCGGCCCGACCTGCTGGAATTCGGCCTCGCCAAGGCGGTACCGCGCGCCTACGGCATGGCGGGTGTCGGGCCGGCGGACATCCACGTCGCCGAGATTTACGACTGCTTCACCTTCACAGTGATCAACCAGCTCGAGCTTTTGGGCTTCTGCAAGAAAGGCGAGGGCGGACCGTTCGTCATGGACGGCCGCATTGCCGTGGGCGGCGAACTGCCGATCAACACTCATGGCGGCCTCTTGAGTCAGGGCCATGTCGTGGGTCTCAACCACGTCATTGAATTGACGCGCCAACTTCGCCGCGAGGCCGGCAAGGCACAGGTCAAGGATGCGGAGGTGGGTCTGGTCACCGGCTACGGCGACATGGGCGACGGCTCGGTCGCCATCCTGCGGAGGGCGGCATGAGCACCGCGACTGCCGCGCCACCGTTACCGGAACGTCCGCTGCCCACGCCGACGCGCGAAAGCCAGCCTTTCTGGGACGGCATGCGCGAGGGTCGCTTCGTGCTCCAGCACTGCGCCTCCTGCGGCAAGGTCCGCCACTATCCGCGGCCGGTCTGCCCGCACTGCTTTTCGATGGAGAGCACCTTCAAGGAAGCGCCGACAGGCGGCGCGGTCCACACCTGGACGGTCTGCCACCATCCTTTCAACTTCTTCTTCAAGGCGGCCGCGCCCTACATCGTGGCGCTGGTCGACATGGATGCCGGTGTTCGCGTGAATGCGCCGCTGCGCGGCATCGCCGAGACTGATCTCAAGATCGGCAAACGTGTGCGCCTGGGCTTCGAGCCGGTGACCAAAGAGGTGATACTGCCGTTCTTCGTCGCCGAGTGAGCTCGAATGCAGTCCTCTCCTTCGCTCGATGTCTAAGAAGAAATCGCAGCGAAGGAGAGTGACCGGGGCTTACGGCCTCTCGGGCGTGAGCCTTGTTCGAGAGGCTTTCAGTTATGGATGTTTGAATATTTCGTCGGCTGAATGAGAGGCATCCTGCCGGTAGTCGCCGGATCGATCAAGTGCAATTTAGTGATGAAATACAACCCAATACAGCAGCCCACTTAGAGGGCTTTCCTGAAGGTGAGGTTGAAGCGTCGGCGTCCCAGCGCCGGATGCTCGCCCTCCTTCAGCGCCAGCACGCCGTGATAAACGAGGCGGGCGGGACCGCCCCAGATCACGACATCGCCGTGCTGCAGCGGCACCTTGAGGGGTCGGTCATTGCGTTTCAGCCCGCCGAACTGGAAGGTGGCCGGCAGGCCGAGCGAGACCGACACGACGGGATGGCCGTGGTCGCGCTCGTCCTTGTCCTGATGCAGCGACAATCGCGCGCCGGGGGCGTAGCAATTGATCAGGCAGGCGTCGGGCACGAAGCCGGCGAAGCCCGCCTCGTCGGCGGCGTCGCGCGCAAGCGCCCGGAAGACGTCGGGCATCGCGGGCCACGGTGCGCCGCTGTCGGGATCGCGCGGATCGTAGCGGTAGCCCGTGCGATCGGTGACCCAGCCGGCGCTGCCGCAATTGGTCATCGCCACCGACATCTGGAAGCCGCCGGGCGTCGTCATGCGCCGGAAGGGTGCTTGCGCCGAGATGCGGTCGATCGCGGCGAGGAGCGCCTTGTCGACAGGCAGCGCGCGGCCGCGCAAAAGCACGGCCCCCTCTCGCAGCTTTTGCCTCGCTTCCGGGTCGAACAGATCGGCCATCACGCTCTCAATATGGTGTTAAAAATCCGAATTCCAGTCCGCTGGCGGAGCACCAGGGGACGAGGGCGCACCTATGGTCCGGTCATCGATGATCCAACGATGGAGAAGACCATGGCTGACACGATCCGCTATGCTGAGGGGCAAAGTTCCCTCGGTCCCTTCGTCGCCGCGCTGTCCGAGCGCGGCCTGGCGATGGTGGAATTCGGTGAACTGCACGAGGCTGATCTCCGGGGACGTTTTCCAGGCGCTACTCTCGTCCAGGATCCAGTGGCACTGCAGGCCACGCTCGGCCGGCTTGGCGTGCTGATCGAGCGTCCAGAGAGCGATGGCGATTTTGCGCTGGACCTGCGCGGTTCGGCCTTCGAAATCAAGGTATGGAACGCCTTGCGCGAGATCCCGGCCGGCACGACGGCCACCTACGGCGAAATCGCTGCCCGTGTCGGATCGCCGCGCGAAGCCCGCGAGGTTGGCGAGGCGTGTGCCGCCAATCGGTTGGCGGTCGTCGTGCCGTGTCACCGGATCGTGAAAAAGGATGGCTCTATTTCGGGTTATCGCTGGGGTGTCCGGCGCAAGCGGGCTCTGCTCGAGCGTGAACACAGGGCGCGCCTCTTGCGTCCATCCGAGGCCGTCCCACATGGAGCGGCATCGACCTGAGAGTGCGGAGAAGCGTGATGAATAGTTGGGCAGGTGCAGCCGCTGCAATCGTCGTGGGCCTTTCGGCCACACAAGCCTTTGCCCAAGAGGGCAACGCCGCCCGCGGCGAGCGCGTGTTCAACCAGCAGTGCAAGACCTGCCATTCGCTCGAGGACGGCCCGAGCCTCACCGGTCCGACGCTGCACGGCATGTTCGGCCGCAAGGCCGGCATGGCAGCAGGCTTCGAGTTCTCCGAGGCGATGATCAAGTCCGGCATCGTGTGGGACGATACGACCCTGGCCGAGTACATGCGCGATCCCAAGGCCAAGGTGCCGGACACCAAGATGGTGTTCAACGGCATCAAGCAGGCCGGCCAGCTTGCCGATCTCGTGGCGTATCTTAAGCAGGCAACGAAGTAGCGCTGTCGCGCGGGCGAACGCCTCGACGCAATTTCGATGCCATGGCGCGCCTCCCGTGACAGGGAGGGCGCGCGATGCCCTTCGGCGTGGACCGGAGCATCGCCTTCGGCCACGATACGAAACGCATGGCCTCCGCTTCTTCCCGACCGACGCCGATCGCCTGGCTGCTGGCGCCGGCCTTGCTGCTCTTCGTGCTGTTCTTCGTGCTGCCGTTCGGCGTGATGGCAGCGATGTCGTTCTTCTCGTCCAACCCGGTCACCAATCCCAACGCCTTTTTGACGACACGGCACTACGAGCGGTTCATCTTCGACTCGGCCGGCATCTTCCATGACGCGCTGTGGGCGACCTTGCGCATGGGGCTGATCACCACAGTGGTGTCATTGCTGATCGGCTATCCGCTGGCGCACTGGATGGCGCGCATGCAGTCCCGCCTTGGCCATGCGCTGGTCTTGATGGCGGTGATCGCGCCCATGCTGACCGGCATCGTCGTGCGCACCTTCGCCTGGATGACCATCCTGCAGGACAAGGGCGTCATCAACACGCTGCTGATCCAGTGGGGCGTAATCGAGAAGCCGTTGCCGCTCATGTACAACGAGTTCGGCACGATCGTGGCGCTGGTCCATATCTACGTCCCCTTCATGGTGCTGACCCTGACCGGCGTGATCGGCCGTATCGACGAGCGGCTCGAGCAGGCGGCCCGCAGCCTGGGCGCGGGCCGCCTGCGGGCTTTCGTCGAGGTCACCCTGCCGCTCAGCCTGCCCGGCATCCTGGCGGGCTCCCTGCTGGTGTTCGCGCTCTCGATCAGCGCCTATGTCACACCCTCGCTGATGGGCGGCACCGACGTGCTGACCTTGCCCATGCTGATCGCCCAGCAGGTCGGCACCAGCTTCAATCCGAACTTTGCGGGCGCCTTGGGCGTGATCCTGCTGCTGGTCTCGCTCGCCATCGTGGTCGCCTACAACAGGATCCTGACCCGCCTGTCGGGCGAGCAGGGGATGGCATGAGCACGCCCAACAAGCAGCCATTCGATGCGGGACGCGCCGCCTACCTCACGCTCAATTTCGCGCTGCTCTTCTTCCTGCTGGCGCCGATCGTCATCGTGCTGATTTTTGCGCTCAATCCCACGCCCTACATCTCCTTCCCCCCGGTCGGGGTGAGCCTGCGCTGGTTCGAGAAGTTCTTCGGCAGCGCGGAGTTCATGAACGCCTTGTGGCTGTCGCTGTGGGTGGCGGGCTGCGTGCTGGTGCTCTCGATCCTGATCGGCGGCGCCTCGGCGCTCGCCCTGGCGCGCGGCAACCTGCCGGGCCGCGCGTTTCTCACGGCCTTCTTCATGTCACCCCTGATGCTGCCCGCCATCCTGACCGGTCTGGCGCTGTTCCAGTCCTACCTGCTGATCGGTATCGGCCGGCCGGTGTGGGGCCTGATCATGGCCCACACCCTGGTCGCCGTGCCTTACGTGATCCGCACCACCCTGGCGGTGCTGCACAATTTCGACCGGCGCATCGAGGAGGCCGCCGCCGTGCTGGGTGCCAGCCCCGTCCGCGTCTTTTTCGAGGTCACCTTGCCGCTGATCCGGCCGGGCGTATTCGCAGGCGGCGTGTTCGCCTTCATCGTCTCGTTCGACCAGTTCCCGGTGTCCCTGTTCTTGGTCGTCCCGAAGGGCGAGACCTTGCCGGTGGTGCTGTTCAATTACATGAAATTCGACCTCGACGGCGCCATTGCGGCCGCCTCCATGGTCTCGATCTTGCTGGCGCTTTCCGTGGTGCTGGTGCTGGAAAGGCTGATCGGCCTCAAGGCTTACGTTAAACTCTGAGGGGGAACAAAGGGGTTGATCATGATTTCACGTCGAAAAGCATTGCAGGCCGGTGCGGGCCTGGCCGCAGCGACGGCGCTTGGCGCGCCCTCGATCCTCCACGCCGAGACCGCGACGCTCAAGATCACGACCTGGGGCGGTAAGTGGGGCGACATCATGAAGGCCACGGTCCTGCCGGCCTTCGAAAAGGAGTTCAAGTGCACGGTATCGGCCGACCAGGCCTTTCCGTTCATGCCCAAGCTGCAGACCAGTTCGAAGACCGATCCGCTCTACGACGTCTTCCACACCAATTCGAACGAGCAGTGGAGCGCCCTCACCGAAGGGCTGGTGATGCCCAAGATCACTGCCAAGGAAGTGCCCAACGTCGCCGACGTCTATCCCTATGCCGTGAGCGACAAGATCGTGGGAGTCACCATCTTCACCAGCGCGATCGGGCTGGGCTACCGCACCGACAAGGGCTTGACGAAGCCGACCTCCTGGAAGGACCTCGCCGATCCCAAGCTCGCCGGTGCGCGCGGCGGCTATCTCATTCCGGTGAACAGCCTGGGCCAGGCGCATCTCATGATGCTGGGCAAGATCTACGGCAAGGGCCTCACCGACCTCGATGCCGCCTACAAGGCGCTGGAGCAGCTGAAGCCCATCAAGCTGGTGGATTTCACCGGCCAGATGGAAAAGATGCTGCTGTCGGGCGAGGTCTCCGAGGGCGTGATCCACGATTCCGGCGTCTATCGCTACGAGGGCCAAAACCAAGCGGTCGACTTCGCCAGCCCGTCGGAGGGCGTGCTGTCGCTCGAGCAGGTGCTGAACGTGACGCCGGGCTCCAAGGTCAAGGAACTGGCCTTCGGTTATATCGACTACATGCTGCGACCCGACATGCAGAAGCTCCTGGCCGAGGCCGTGTGGTATTCGCCGGCCAACAAGAAGGTCAAGCTCGACGCCAAGTACGACGAGAAGCTTCTGACCACCGAGGCCAAGGTCGCTACGCTGATCCAGCCTGACTGGAAATGGTACAACGAGCGCAAGGACGACATCGACGCGCGGGTCACGAAGATCTTGAAGAGCTGATCATGGGGGAAGTCCTCATCCTGAGGAGCGGCCCGCAGGGCCGCGTCTCGAAGGATGGGCATCGGACGCGGTGCGTGTTGCCACCCTTCGAGACGGCCGCTGTGCGGCCTCCTCAGGGTGAGGTTTGATGACGTCGGCGACCATCAAGCTCGACGACGTTACCAAGACCTTCGACGGCGCCGTCGTCGCCGTCGACGGCGTGACGCTTGACATCGCGGCCGGCGAGTTCTTTTCGCTGCTGGGGCCATCGGGCTGCGGCAAGACCACGTCGCTCCGCATGATCGCGGGCTTCGAGCTGCCGGACTCCGGCCGCGTCCACGTCGGCGGCAAGGACATCACCGACCTGCCGGTGCACCGGCGCGACATGGGCATGGTGTTCCAGTCCTATGCGCTGTTCCCGCATCGCACGGTGGCCGAGAACGTGGCCTTTGGTCTGCGCATGCGCGAGGTGCCACGGCCCGAGATCGAGCGCCGCGTGAAAGCGGCGCTGGCCCAGGTCGAGTTGACTGGGCTGGAGGACCGCAAGCCCGGCCAGCTCTCGGGCGGTCAGCAGCAGCGGGTGGCGCTCGCCCGCGCGCTGGTGGTCGAACCGCCGGTACTTTTGTGCGACGAGCCGCTGGGCGCACTTGATCGCAAGCTGCGTCAGCAGATGCAGTTCGAGCTGAAAGAGCTGCAGAAGCGGCTGGGCGTCACCCTGGTGTTCGTGACGCACGATCAGGAAGAGGCGCTGGCCATGAGCGACCGCATCGCCGTGATGAACAGGGGTCGGGTCGAACAGGTCGGCGCACCGACCGAGATCTACGAACGGCCACGTACCCGCTTCGTCGCCGACTTCATCGGCGAGATCAACATCCTGGAGGATGCGGGCCTGGCGCGCGCCTTGCGACCGGAGAAGATCCGGCTGGTTCAGGGCTCCGAGGCCCGCGTCGCAGGCACCGTCGAAACTGCGAATTTCCTGGGCGGCTCGACGCTCTATCGCATCCGCTGCGTCGACGGCCGGGCGTTACTCGTGCGTGAAACTCACGCCGGTGAACGCGCCCCGCGTGGCGCCGGAGACGCCGTAGGCCTTGCCTGGGCTGATTCGGATACAGTGAAACTCGAGTCTTAGCTGGGGGCGCGCCACTCCAGTGGCGCGTCTTCTCATGAGCCCATGATCGCGCCACTGGAGTGGCGCGCCCCCAGCGGAGTATGATCCCGTCATGCCTCGCACTCTTGGAATCATCACTGTCGGCCAAGCGCCGCGTGACGACATCGCCTCGCTGTTTGTCGTTCATGCGCCGGTCGGCACAACGGTCATCCTGCGCGGGGCGCTAGACGGGCTTTCGGATGCCGAGGTCGATACGCTCAGGCCGGAGAGCGGCGCCGACACGCTCTACACCCGCCTGCGCGGCGGCCGCGACGTCAAGATCTCCAAGAAGGCCGTGGTCGCCCGCTCGCCGGCGGCCTTCGCCAGACTGCGCGCCGACGGCTGTGACGTGCTGGTCTATGCCTGCACCGGTGATTTCCCGCCGCTGGCGGGCGATGAGGGCGTGGTGTTTCCGTCGCGCGTTCTGAACGGACTGGCCACCGGCCTGCTTCCGCGCGGCCGGCTGGGCATCCTGATCCCCCTGGCCGAGCAGGCCGGAAAGCTCACGTCGAAATGGGCGCGGCCGGGGCTCGAGGTCGTGGCCGAAGCACTGGCGCCCAGCGCCGGAGCGCACGAGGCCGAAGCGGCTGCGCGTCGCCTCGCCGACCACAAGCCCGATCTCGTCGCCATGGATTGCATGAGCTACACGCCCGCCACCAAGGAATGGGTAAAAGGACCGCTCGGCGTGCCGGCGCTGCTCGCCATCACCGCGACGGGCCGCGTGTTGCGCGAGATGCTGGAATGACGGCGCTCGCCACCCAGTGCTGCATCGTGGGGGGCGGCCCGGCCGGCATGATGTTGGGCTTCCTGCTGGCGCGTACCGGTGTGAGGTCTATCGTGCTGGAGAAGCACGGTGACTTTCTGCGCGACTTCCGCGGCGACACCGTCCATCCATCGACGCTGAACGTGATGGACGAACTCGGCCTGCTCGACGACTTTATGAAGCTGCCGCACCAGGAAGTATCGCGCTTCGGCGCCCAATTCGGCGAGGAGCATGTGCAGGTTGCCGACTTCTCCCACCTTCCGGTGCGTTGCGGCTTCATCGCCTTGATGCCGCAGTGGGACTTTCTCGACTTCCTCGCCGCCCAGGGCAAGCGCTACCCAGCCTTCACGGTGCTGATGCATACCGAGGCGACGGGCCTGATCGAGGAAGGCGGCAAGGTCACGGGCGTGCAGGCGACGGTCGACGGAAAACCGCAGGAGATCCGCGCCGATCTGGTGGTGGGGGCTGACGGCCGGCATTCAACAGTGCGAGTCAGCGCCGGCTTCGACGTGAAGGTGCTGGGCGCGCCGATGGACGTGCTGTGGTTCCGCCTCACGCACAAACCCACCGACAAGGCCGAAACCATGGGCCGTTTCGACCGCGGCAGCATCCTGGTTATGCTCGACCGCGGCGACTACTGGCAGTGCGCCTATGTCATTGCCAAAGGGTCGGCCGAGACGCTGAAGGCGGCCGGCATCGAGAAGTTCCGCGCGAAGATCGCTGGGCTCATGCCGTTCCTCGCCGACCGCGTGCACGAACTCGTCACCATCGACGACTTGAAGCTTCTGACGGTGGGCGTCGAGCGGCTGGAGAAATGGTGGAGGCCCGGCCTGATCTGCATCGGCGACGCCGCCCACACCATGTCGCCGATCGGCGGTGTCGGCGTGAACATCGCCGTGCAGGACGCGGTCGCCGCTTCCAACATCCTGGCTGCCCCGCTCAAGGAGGGAAGGCTGAAGGATTCCGACCTCGAAGCCGTGCAGGCGCACCGCCTGTGGCCGGTGCGCGCCACGCAAGCCATACAGGTCTTTCTCCAGAACAGGATGATCGCGCCGACGCTTGCCGGCACGCGGCCGCTGCGTCCGCCTTTGGCGGCGCGCCTGTTGAATGCCGTCCCGTACCTGCGCCGCATCCCCGCCCGCGTGCTCGGGCTGGGTGTGCAGCCCGAGCATGTGAAGACGAAGCCCGCGTAGGCTTCCTCGCTACTTCACGTGTTCCTTGATCGCCCGTGCATGGCGCACGGCGAGAACCAGGGAGGCGCCGAGTTCGGCGAGCAACTTGCCCGTCGCCTCGTCGGTCAGCTTGCCGTCGACGAAGCGAGTCTGCGCAGCGCCGATCATGACCTCCGGCTTGTTCACCGGTCGCCCGTCGAGGAACACCATGATCTGGCGCAGCTGATATTGCGCGCGCGCAGTGCCGAGAACGCCCCCCGAGGCGCCGAACATGGCGATCGGCTTGGCGGCGAAGGGCTGCGGAGTCATGCGCGATAGCCAGTCGATGGCGTTCTTCAGCACGCCTGAAGGCCCGTAATTGTATTCGGGAGTGACCAGCACCAGCCCGTCAGCCTCGATCATGGCTTTCTGCGCGGCCTGCACCTTGTCCGGAAAGCCCTGGGCCTGGATGTCGGCATTGTAGAGCGGCCAGTCGATTTCGACGATTTGCGCCGAGGTGCCAGCCGGCAGGCGCTCGATGAAGGCATTGAGCGCCATGCGGTTGAACGAGGCCTTGCGCAGGCTGCCACAGAAGGCGACGACTTTGATTGGCTCGGACATTGCTCGGTTTCTCCCCGGTTACTGGTCTTTGTCAGCAAAGAAGCAGCCGGCTACATAGAAGCCGCTGGGAGAATTGGCAACGCAATGCCGCTACGCGACATCACACTCGACGACATCGAATCGCTTGCCGTCGGCGCTTGGGTTTTGGGCACCGGCGGAGGCGGCAGCCCCTATCTCGGCCTGTTGAACATGCGCGCCCTCTACAAGGAGGGCCATCGTGTGCAGCTCATGCCGCCGGACGACCTTCTGGACGACGACTGGGTGGCCGCGGTCTCCAACATGGGCGCGCCGCTGGTCGGGCAGGAACGGCTGACCGACAGCCGCACCATCGCCCGTGCGGTCGCGCTGATGGAGCGCCACACCGGGTACAAGTTCCGCGGGATCATGTCGCTCGAGATCGGCGGTGGGAACTCGATCCAGCCCTTGATGGCGGCGGCACATTTGAAGCGCCCGGTGATCGATTCGGACATGATGGGCCGCGCCTATCCCGAGGCGCAGATGACTTCGGTCGCGGTCGGCGACCTCGCGCCGTGTCCGCTCACCACCGTCGATGTGCGCGGGCTGGAATCGGTGGTGGAGAAGGTGCCGACCTGGAAATGGATGGAGCGGGTCAGCCGCAAGATCTGCGTCGAGTACGGCTCGATCGCGTCGACCTGCAAGGCGCCGCGCACCGGCGCCGAAGTGAAG
>DATHNU010001087.1:0-7483 GCA_035485695.1 Reyranella sp.
TCCTATGCGACATCTGGCGGTCGATGTTGCGGGCGATCGTCTGCTCGACTAGCGAGACCACGACCAGGCCGTCACTGTCGGCGACCGGCGAGAGGCGCAGCGCACAGAAGCGGTTGCCGATTCGCGGCGAGGACAGCGTGACGCCGTTCTCGGCCACCGCACCGCCCGTCGCCAACACCTGCTCGAGGAGCGAAAAGAGCGGCGTGTCGTCGGGCATGAATTCGCTCAAGGGGTGCCCCACGATGCGCGCGCGGCCGACGCCGAAGAACTGCTCGGCCGAGAGGTTGGCGTAATGCACGAGCCCGCCCGCATCGACCACCACCACGGCTTCCGACAGCGAATCGAGGATCGCCGCCGGGAACTGCTCGCTGAGCGCAGTTGGTCGCTTGAGAGGCTGCAGCGGCATGCTACGCAGCCTGCCGTTCGAGCGCCGGCAGGAAGAACGACGCCAGCAGGGCGCGAACCTTGCCCGGATCGGTCTCTCGATTGACCGCGGCCCGGAACTCGGCCGAGGCCGGCAGGCCCTTGGAATACCAGCCCAAATGCTTGCGCGCCATGCGCACGCCCGTCTCCTGGCCGTAATGCGACAGCATCGAATCGAAGTGCCCACGCACCGTGGCGTACTGCTCGGCCAGCGACGGATCGGCCAGCCGTTCGCCGGTTCGCAGATAGTGGATCGCCTGGTTCAGGAACCACGGCCGGCCGTAGGCGCCGCGCCCGATCATCACGCCATCGGCGCCCGATTGCTCGAGGGCCGCATCGACGTCGTCGAGCGAATCGATGTCGCCGTTGACGATGACCGGCAGTTTGGTTGCCTGCTTGACGTTGGCGACGAAGGCCCAGTCGGCCTGCCCGTCATAGAACTGGCAGCGCGTACGGCCGTGCACGGTCAGCATCTTGATGCCGCACTGCTCGGCGATGCGCGCGAGGTTGGGCGCGTTGCGATTGTTCGAGTCCCAGCCGGTGCGCATCTTGAGCGTCACCGGCAGTTTCACGGCCTTGACAGTCGCCTCGAGGATCCTCGCGGCATGCACCTCGTCGCGCATCAGCGAGGAGCCGGCATGACCGTTCACGACCTTCTTCACGGGGCAGCCGAAATTGATGTCGATGATGGCGGCACCGCGGTCCTCGTTAAGCTTCGCCGCCTCGGCCATGACCTCGGATTCGCAACCGGCGAGCTGGACCGACATCGGGAACTCTTCCGGCGAGTTCTTGGCCATCAGCAGAGTCTTGCGGTTCTCGCGCACCATCGCCGCCGAAGCGATCATCTCGGACACGACAAGTCCCGCGCCGTCCCGCTTCACCATCTGGCGGAAAGGCATGTCGGTCACGCCCGACATCGGCGCCAGGATGACGGGATCTTCGAGGCGGACCGGGCCGATATCGACGGGTTGAAGGCGAGGTGTGCAGTCCATGTCTTCTGATCAGTAAATAGGCATCTTGTGCAGTGCACAATAATTGAGCGAGCAATAGCGGGTCCGGGCGGTGCGTGCAAGGGTCCGAAGTGCGCATCCCCTAAGCCGATGTTATTGAACGTCTCGTGCCAACTTGTACCGCCTTGATCGTGGCTGGAGGGCGGGGAAGCCGCTTCGGCGGTCCCCTGCCCAAGCAATATGCCCTTTTTGAGGGACAACCGGTCCTGCGCCGCACCTTGGCTGTTTTCCGGGCTACACCCGGCATCGACCGGATCCAGGTGGTGATCGGCCCCGGCGACGAGGCGCCCTACCAGGCAGCCAGTGCGGGTTTTGCCCTGCCCCCGCCGGTCGAAGGCGGCGCGAGTCGGCAGCAGTCGGTGTTGAATGGCCTGGAAGCGCTAGCCGCCCAGCCGCCGGACCTGGTCGCCATTCACGACGCTGCCCGCCCCTTCGTCCGGCCTGCCGACATTGCCGCCTGCCTGAAAGCCTTGTCGGCGGCCGGCGTCGATGGCGTTGTCCTGGGCGTGCCGCTCGCCGATACCCTGAAACGGGTCGATGGCGGCGGCGCCATTTCCGAAACAGTGCCGCGCGCCCACCTGTGGCGCGCCCAGACACCCCAGGTCTTCCGATTTCCTGCGCTGCTCGCGGCGCACCGCGCCGCCGCCGCGCTCGGCGCCGATGACGCAACGGCGCTTACCGACGATGCGGCTGTCGCCGAGCGCGCCGGTCTCAGGGTTGTCATGGTCGCGGGCCACGACGATAACCGCAAGATCACCACGGCCCAGGACCTCCAGCAGGCAGCGACCATGGAAACGCGCACGGCGCTCGGCTTCGACGTCCACGGCTTCGGCCCCGGCAATGCCGTGATGCTGGGCGGCATCGCCATCCCGCATGCGCAGGCCCTCGCCGGGCACTCCGACGCCGACGTGGCGCTTCATGCGCTGACCGACGCGGTGCTGGGCGCGGTCGGCGCCGGCGACATCGGCAAGCATTTCCCGCCGTCTGATCCGCAGTGGCGCGGCGCCTCCTCCGACCGCTTCCTGCGCCACGCCGTGGGACTCCTGGAAGCGGCCGGCGGGCGAATCGTGCATCTCGATCTCACCCTGATCTGCGAGGCGCCGCGCATCGGCCCGCATCGAGAGGCGATGGTCGACAGCATCGCTCGCATCGCCGGCGTCGCGCGTGACAGAGTAAGCGTGAAGGCCACGACCACGGAGGGGCTGGGCTTCACCGGTCGGCGCGAAGGCATTGCAGCCCAGGCCGTCGCCACGGTCGAGGTGCCGAGAGGATAGAGCTACACCTCACCCTGAGGAGCATCGCGCAGCGATGCGTCTCGAAGGGTGGGCAACCTGCTTTGTCGTTGCCCACCCTTCGCGACGTCGTGCTTCGCACGGCTCCTCAGGATGAGGCGATAAGGTTTCGAAATCTGTTTCCGAGGTTGTTCGAAATGTTCGATCACGAAATGAGGGACGCCGCAGAGCGCGTGCTCTATGCCTGCCGCAAGCGCAAGCTCAAGGTCGTCACCGCCGAGTCATGCACCGGCGGGCTGGTGGCCGCCACCCTGACCGCGATCGCGGGTTCGTCCGACGTGGTCGACCGCGCCTTCGTCACCTACGCCAACGAGGCCAAGCGCGAGATGCTGGGCGTCTCGTGGGACGCGCTCCTGGGCCACGGCGCGGTGAGCGATCCCGTGGCGCGCGCCATGGCGGCGGGCGCGCTCGCCCGTTCCGGCGCTGATCTCGCGGTGTCGGTGACCGGCGTCGCCGGCCCCGGCGGCGGCACCGCCGACAAGCCGGTCGGCCTCGTGCATCTGGCGGCGGCGCGGACCGGACACGACATCATCGCCGAGCGCCACGTCTTCCCGGGCGATCGCGATTCGATCCGGCGCGTGTCGGTGATTACCGCGTTGACGATGCTGGCGTCGCTGGCCGAACGCTAGGCTTGCCGTAGAGCTGGTTGGCGCGCGCCTCGAAGGCTCCGACCATGCGCTTGACCGCCTCGGCGAACAGCAGCCGCACGGTCTGCTGCAGCAATATCGAGCGGAATTCGAACTCCAGGCTGAAGCGGATCAAGGTGCCATCCGGATGGGGCTCGAACGACCAATGACTCGCCAGCTGCCGGAACGGTCCTTCGACGCCCGTGGTCTCGATGCGCGGGCCACCCTCGGCCTCGGGCGTCAGCACGATGCGCGACACGAACTTTTCGTGGAAGGGCCCGAAGCCGATGGCGAGCTCGGCGATCTGCACGTTGGGGCCTTCCTGGAGGCGTATGCGCGCCGCCGTGCACCACGGCAGGAATTCGGGATAACGCGGCACGTCGGCCACGAGATCGAACAGCTGGCGGGGAGCGAAGCGCACGATGCGCCGCTCGGCATGACGCGTAACCACGCCGCGATCAGCCCCTGAGATGCGCGGCGCGTGCCGCCTTCAGCCGGGCGAAATCGTCGCCCGCATGGTAGCTCGAGCGCGTGAGCGGCGATGCTGAGACCATCAGGAAGCCCTTGGCGCGCGCCAGCACGGCGAGCTCATCGAACTCGGCTGGAGTCCAGAAGCGGTCGAGCGGCGCGTGCTTGGGAGTCGGTTGCAGGTATTGGCCGACCGTCAGGAAGTCGACGTCGGCTGCCCTCAGGTCGTCCATCACCTGGAGGATCTCCTCGCGGGTCTCGCCTAGCCCGACCATCAGGCCGGACTTGGTGAACATCGCGGGATCGATCTCCTTCACCCGCGACAGCAGTCTTAGCGACGTGAAGTAGCGCGCGCCCGGCCGAATGGTCGGATAGAGCCGCGGCACGGTCTCGAGATTGTGGTTGAACACGTCGGGTCGCGCCGCGGCCACGGTCTCGATAGCGCCCGGCTTGCGCATGAAGTCGGGCGTCAGCACCTCGATGGTCGTGGCCGGCGCCGACCGACGCAGCGCCGCAATGACTGCCGCGAAGTGCCCTGCCCCGCCGTCCAAAAGGTCGTCGCGGTCGACCGACGTCACCACGACATGGCCGAGCCCGAGCTTGCCGACCGCTTCGGCGATGTTGGCGGGCTCGTGCGGGTTGAGCGCACCCGGCTTGCCAGTGGCGACATTGCAGAAGGCGCAGGCCCGCGTGCAGGTGTCGCCCATGATCATGAAGGTCGCGTGCTTCTGCTTCCAGCACTCGCCGATGTTGGGACAGGCCGCCTCTTCGCAAACCGTCGTCAGCCCGTATTCGCGCATCAGGCGCTTGGTCTCGGCATATTCCGGCGAGTTGGGCGCACGCACCCTGATCCAATCCGGCTTGCGCCGAATCGGATTGTCGGGCCGGTGCGCCTTCTCGGGGTGGCGCTCGGCCCGGCTCAAGGGGAGCTTGTCGATCGTGCCGTCCATCGCGGCCTAGATATGGAGCGGCCGGCCGTAGGCCGCCAGTACCGCCTCGTGCAACATTTCGGACAAAGTGGGATGCGGGAAAACCGTGGCCATCAGCTCGACCTCGGTCGTCTCTAGGGTCTTGGCGACGCTGTAGCCATGGATCAGCTCGGTGACCTCGGCGCCGATCATGTGGGCGCCCAAAAGCTCGCCGGTCTTGGCGTCGAACACCGTCTTGACGAAGCCTTCGGGCTCACCCAGCGCGATCGCCTTGCCGTTGCCGATGAAGGGGAACTTGCCGACCTTGACCTGCAGACCCTTGGCCTTGGCCGCGGCCTCGGTGAGGCCGATGCTGGCGACCTGCGGCTGGCAATAGGTGCAGCCCGGGATGTTCTCGGTCTTCATCGGGTGCACGCCCTTGAAGCCGGCGATCTTCTCGACCACCACGACGCCCTCGTGCATGGCCTTGTGGGCAAGCCAGGGCGGGCCAGCGACGTCGCCCAGGGCGTAGACGTTTGGCTCGCCGGTGAAGCCCCATTGGTCGATCACGATGTGGGTCTTGTCGACCTTCACCTTGGTACCTTCGAGACCCAGATTCTCGACATTGCCGACGATGCCGACGGCGCTGATCACGCGGTCGACGGTGATCTCCTGGCTCTTGCCGCCCGACGTGATGGTGGCCGTCACCTTGTCACTGGCCTTCTTGAGGTTGCTGACCGTGGCGGCGGTCAGGATCTTCATGCCCTGCTTCTCGAACGCCCGCTTGGCGAAGGCCGAGACCTCCTCGTCCTCCACCGGCAGGATGCGGTCTAAAACCTCGGCGACCGTCACTTCGGCCCCCATGGTGCGGTAGAAGCTCGCGAATTCGATGCCGATCGCGCCCGAGCCGATCACCAGCAGAGACTTGGGAAATTCCGGCGGCACCATCGCTTCGCGGTACGTCCAGACCAGCTTGCCGTCCGACTCGAGGCCAGGGAGCTGGCGGGCGCGCGCGCCGGTCGCCAGGATCACGTTCTTGGCGGTGAGGGTCACGTTGCTCTTGTCCTTCATCGCCACGGCGAGCTTGCGCTGCCCGCCTTCGATGCCCGCCAGCTTGGCGTCGCCGTCGAACACCGTGATCTTGTTCTTGCGCATCAGCATCTTGACGCCGTTGCTCAGCTGGTTCGCGACCTTGCGCGAGCGCTCGACGACCTTCTTGGCGTCGTAGGAGAACTCCTTGACGGAGATCCCGAAGGAATCGGCGTGCTTGATGAGGCCGAAGACCTCCGATGTGCGCAGCAGCGCCTTGGTCGGGATGCAGCCCCAGTTGAGGCAGATGCCGCCCATGTTTTCGCGCTCGACGACTGCGGTCTTGAGTCCCAGTTGCGCCGCGCGGATCGCCGCGACGTAGCCGCCCGGTCCGCCGCCGACAACGATGAGGTCGAAACTGGTGTCGGCCATCTTAACGCTCCTAGACCAGCATCGCGGCGGGCTGCTCGATATAGGCGCGCAGCGTCTGCAGGTATTGAGCGCCCATCGCGCCGTCGACCACCCGATGATCGACCGCCAAGGTGCAGCTCATCATGGTGCGCACGACCACCTGGCCTTTGCGCGCGACCGCCCGCTCCTCGCCCATGCCGACTGCCAGGATCATCGCCTGGGGCGGATTGATGATGGCGGAAAAGCTGTTGATGCCGAACATGCCGAGGTTGGAGATGGTGAAGCCGCCGCCCTGGAACTCGTCGAGCTTGAGCTTGCCGATCTTGGCGCGGGCGGCGAGGTCCTTCATCTCCGAGGCGATCTGCGCCAGACCCTTCATGTCGGCATTGCGCACGATGGGCGTGATCAGGCCGCGGTCGGTGGCGACGGCGACCGAGATGTCGACCGCGCCGTACTGGATCATCTCGTCCTCGGTCCACGAGGCGTTGCACTCGGGATGATCGCGCAATGCCTTGGCGCAGGCCTTGATCACCATATCGTTGACCGAGACCTTGGCGCCCTTCTTCTCCGCCACCGCATTGATCGCCTGGCGAGCGGCCAGCAGCGCATCGATCTCAAGGTCCACCGTCAGGTAGAAATGCGGCACGGTCTGCTTGGACTCGAGCATGCGCCGCGCGATCACCTTGCGGACGGCGGTGTGCGGTACGCGCGTGTCGCCCGGCGCCACGAACACCGGCTGCCCGCCCGACGGCGGTGCGGCCCTGGGCGCGGGCGCTGCAACGGGAGCGACGGCCGGCGGCGCACCCGGCTTGGCGGACTCGACGTCGGCCTTGACGATGCGGCCGTTCGGTCCGCTGCCCGTGATACGGGAAAGATCGAGCCCTTTCTCTGCGGCGATGCGCTTGGCGAGCGGCGAGGCGAAGATGCGGCCGCCGGCCGGTGCTGCCGCGAGCTTCGCGGCGGGCGCTGGTGCTGCAGGTGCGGGAGCGGCGGGTGCCGCGGCTGCAGGAGCAGGTGCGGTGGCGGTAGGCTTGGGAGACGCCGGCGGCGCGGCTGCCGCAGCTGGTTTCGGTGCAGGAGCGGGCGCCGGCGCTGCGCCGGCCGGCACGGCCGTCTCACCCTCTTCCAGCAGGATCGCGATCACGGCATTGACCGCGACTCCCTCGGCGCCCTCGGGGACGACGATCTGGCCGATCTTGCCTTCGTCGACCGCCTCGACTTCCATGGTCGCCTTGTCGGTCTCGATCTCGCAGATCACCTGGCCCGACTTGACGGTGTCGCCCACCTTCACGTGCCACTTGGCGAGCTTGCCCTCG
>DATHNU010001088.1:0-2025 GCA_035485695.1 Reyranella sp.
CCATCTCTGCATCGCCGTGCTGGGCGCGCTCTATCACCGCAAATGCACCGGCGAGGGCCAGATGATCGAGGTGCCGATGCTGGAGACGCTGGCATCGTTCTGGCTCACCGAGCATCTGTTTGGCGCCACCTGGATGCCCGCGCGCGGGACCATGGGCTACGACCGCATCATCAACAAGTTCCGCCACCCATTCCCGACCAAGGACGGCTATGTCTGCGCGCTGCCCTACACCGATCAGCACTGGATCACCTTCTTCGACATCGTCGAGCGGCCCGACCTTGCCCGGGACAAGCGCTTCGCCGACCGCACCGAGCGGCCCAAGCATTTCAGCGAGCTCTACCAGGTGCTCGATTCGCTGCTGAAGCACCGCACCACCGCGGCGTGGCTGGAGGCATTCGACAAGGCCGACATCCCCGCCATGCCGGTGCGCACGCTGGAGGAGCTGTTCGACGATCCGCATCTCAAGGCGACCGACTTCTTCACCGAGCGCGAGCATCCGACCGAAGGCCCGATCACGACCTTTGCCAGCCCGCTCGACTTCGAGAAGACCAAGGTCGAATTCCGCCGCCATGCGCCGCGCCTCGGCGAGGACGGCGTCGAAGTCCTGCGCGAGGCCGGCGTTTGCGAGGCTGATATCGAAAAGCTGAAGGCGGACAAGGCGCTGATCGTGCCGTCAGGCTAGCGGGGCGTTCTCCTTCTTGCCGGGAAGGAAGACGAGCGCAAAGGCGTGGCGAACCAGGAGGAACGCGCCCAGCAGCACGAACAGCATCCCGGCCGCGATCAACCAGTCGTCGGTTTCGCCGGTATAGATGACGGTGTTGGGAACCTTGATCATCTCGACGCAGATCGCGGCGAATAGTCCGAAAACCAGTTGCCCCACGCCGTAATGATGGCAGTGCAGGTCGAGCCAATCCTGTCGCGCCTCGTCGGGTTCGCCCGTCAGCTCGAAGACTTCGCGGATGGTCTTGCGCTCCTCCAGGACGACCCCGAGCGCGATCATGATGATGGCGACGCCCGAGACGATGTCCATCGCTTCGTGAAGATCCGCGCCGCTCCGCCACAGAACCTTCGTCATCTGGAGCGTGGCGAGGATCATGGGAACGACGATGGCGATCTCGATGAACGCGATCGAGAAGCGCGAGATCAGCACCCGGACCAGCCAACGGATCATGGCAGCGTCTCCTGAAAAGGAATCGATCGCGGTGTCCTGTTCATCGGTGCGGCCTCCTTCGGCTGTTCACTCGGTGCGACGCGACATGCGCCCCATCACCTGGACCAGCGCCTCGGGTGAGACGCCGTTCTGGCCCTTGAAGGGCTGGTCCATGAGGAAGACGAAGCCGACGAAGGCGCCGATCACGGCGGCCTGGCTCGCCAGCACGACGGCGCGGAAGGGCGTCTGCTCGATGGCGCAGGTCACGAAGATCAGCAGGGCGAGGGCGAACAGGACGACATCCCAGTAGATCGCCGGCAGTCCCAGCGACACGGCGCCGAGCCGCGCCGCGCGGGACTCGGCGATGGAATCGAGCGACTTCAGCATTTCGGCGAAGATCAGGGATTGCCGCCCGCTGGCGGGACTGATCGCGAGGATCCGCCGCGAGATCGGCGCGAATTGCGGGCCGGTCACCGGGCTTTCGCCGCCCCGCAGCATGGCGGGCCACTCTTCCTGCACGATCGACCGGGCGTAGGCCTGCAGGAGCGGCCTGACCGAAGCGGCCTCGGTGCTGCCATAGCGCGTCAACAGCCGGTCGAGCTGCTCGATGCGGGCGGCCTCGACCGAGACCAGCGAATCGACCTGGCGAAAATTGATGTCGGCTTGCACCAAGGTGAAGGTCAGCACGAGGCTGGTCATGGTGAACAGCGTCGTCTGGATGCGCATGGCGAAGTCGGTGTTGGACTCGCTCGGCGCCATGCGCGGCAGGCGGCGGACCAGGCGCGGCAGGAGCACGACCAGAGCTACGAGGATCGAAACGGACAGGGCCAGCGTCACCGGCTCGGCAAGCGAGTAAAGCCAGTCGATCATGAACC
>DATHNU010001089.1:0-2127 GCA_035485695.1 Reyranella sp.
GGGTATGTTCGCAAATCATGACTTAGGCTCAAAGAAACGCGCGATCAGTCCGCACAAACTGTATACAACACCCTCACCAGCCCGCCATGTTTCATTGCTGCGTTCGTAGTAGGCACTAAAGCCGGCGATTCCGCTCAGTTCCTTCCCAGTCACAAGATCCAATTTGTTCGATTGATGCACGCGCAAACAGCGCTCACTTTTCTCATCGTAGTTTCGGCAATCGCAGCAAAAGCGTGAGCTCATGTCGGCACCATCATGCTTTGAAGTGTGTTCATCCAGCGCGGCGGCCTGGCCGCCAGCAGCTGCTCGCCGACGAGCCGATGCTGCTTCCTGATCGCTTCGTCGGTCATGAAATCCTCCTGCGGCTCGATCGGCGTCAGGCTGGGCCACATGAAATAGGGCAGGTACATGGTGGTGAAGCCGACCTGCGCCCAGCAGCGCGCGGCAAAGGCGTCCTGGTTGACGAGATGAGGCTGGGCGAACTTGTTGGCGCCGGAGAATTCGATGAAGCACATCTCGTCGCTGGGCACCGGCACGTAAAAATCCTCGGCGAAATACGGAAGGCGCGTGTCGATCGTGGCCGGGATGAAGTTGGGGGCCTGGACGCAGACCCGCGGGGAAAGCCAGCTGGCGTTCTGGTGACAGCAGTAGGTGTGGAGCGCGTCCCGGCCCTGCCAGACCAGGAAATGCGCGCCGGGCATTTTATCGGGCGGCTCGGCCTTGTTCATGATGTAGGCGCGGGTCTGCGGATGAAGGTTCTGCCACGCCATGGTGCCCAGGGTCCGGTCGGGCACCGAGATCCAGCCGTTGGGATGGCGAAACTGCTGAAGCAGCGGCAGCACCTTGTCGCGGTCGGACGAGACGCCGGTCTGGGCCACGATGTCATTGGCGGTGCTGAGCCGCTTCAGGCCCTGGAAATATTTCGGGCCGTAGAGGTGATCCGGCATCAGCATGTGATAGCCGGCGCCGACCCGGCCGCTCGCGCGCATGCCGAGGTTCTGGGCAACCGCGAGACCCCAGTACTTGTTGCTATCGTGGCGGGCGAGCTGTTCCAGCATGTAGTCGGGGATCAGGCGCAGGATCAGCTTGATGCCGTGCGGCTCGAGGCGGTGCATCGCCTCCCAGACCTTGGGCCAGCCCAGCGGATCGGTATGGATCATGATCCAGCAGGGGGCGAGGGCGGAAAGGTTCTCGGGCGTGAGCATAGTCGGCACGACGAAATTGACGAAGGGCTCGACATAGGCGCCCCACACCGGACAGGACAGCACGATCCACGGCGCATTGGCCGCCGGCCAGTCGCCCCACAGGTAGACCATCTCGTCGCCGAACCACTTCTGCAGCATCGGCAGGGAGGCCTGGGGAGAGACGATCACGTCGGGCGGGGCGGTCTCGGTCATGCATTCTTTCCTTCGGCGGTATGCGGCAGTACGTTTTCACGCGCCTGGCGCCGTGCTTCCTGTTGCAGCGCTACTAAGCGATCCTTGTCCTCGACCATATCTGGATCCATGGCGCCGTCGCTGTTGCGTGAGCCCCAGGCGCGCTCGAAAGCAATCGTCATCTTCATATCCAGCGTCTGCGCCGTGTAGCCGCGTTCGCGCAGCCAATTATCGCGATAGTACTCCTGGCGCTGGGCGAGATCGAGATTGGCGTAATCTTCGTCCTTCACATCGAGCCAGATATCTTCCTGTTCGCTGCGTCCACGTTTTAATCTGAATTTGAAAAATTCAGAAATCGTCGCAGTGCGCCATGACGGTGTATCCAGCGAAACCTCGCGCCACTGGCTGTCGTACTTATGGCGGCCGAGTTGAATAGCGTACTCGCCGCGCGGCAAACCTTTGGCGAACAGTTTGCGCGGTGCGCCGACGATCGCTGCGAAGAACGCACCAAGAGTGAACGTTCGCCGACGCATGCTCACTCCACCTGCCTGAAATGGCGCGCGAGGTCGATCTTGCGCGCGAACACCACTCCCGGTCCGCCCGGCTGCACACGAACGATCTCGCCGGGCCGCAGGGTCGAGGCGACACCGTGATCGCGCGTCAGGTATTCGCGCCAGTCGAGCCGCCGGCCCTGGTTCAGGGTGTGCACCAGCAGCACCATGATGTGGCTGAGCTCAAGCGCCGTGATGTC
>DATHNU010001090.1:0-2726 GCA_035485695.1 Reyranella sp.
CTATTTCGGCGGGCCTGCCGCCGACATATCGCCCTCGGGCTTCGTCTCGACCTGGCTGTCGTTGGCTCTCGTGCTGATGGCCTTCTCCGAGGAGATCTTCTGGGCCGGCATCACCTCGGTGCACAAGGGCCAGTGGGAGGCCGCGCGCTCGACCGGCCTCAGCTTCGGGCAGACCCTGCTCTACGTGGTCCTGCCGCAGGCGCTGCGCCTCACCATCGCGCCGCTCACCAACCGCACCATCGCCATCACCAAGGGCACGGCGCTCGGTACCGTCGTCGCCGTCACCGAGATCCTGGGCGAGGCGAGCTCGGCCATGTCCAATTCCTACAATCCGTCGCCGCTGATGATGGGGGCCGCGGCCTATCTGGTGCTGTTCCTGCCCGTCGTCGTGGCGGCGCGCTGGGTCGAGACCAGGTTCGCGTGGAAGCGATGATCCAGACCTTCTTCAATCCCGAGATCATCGCCGCCGCCTGGCCGATCGTGCTGGCGGGGCTTTTGAACACCATCCTGCTGTCGCTGATCGTGGTGCCGCTCGGCCTGTTCGGCGGCCTTCTTTTGGCGTTGCTCGCCAGCGTGCGTCACCCGCTGGTGCGCTGGCCGCTGATCGCCTGGGTCGACTTCTTCCGCGCCTTTCCGCCCCTGGTGCTGCTGGTCCTGCTGTTCGCGGGCCTGCCCTTTGCCGGGCTGGAGCTGAGCGGCTTCGCCTGCGTGGCTATCGCCTTCTTCCTCAACACCGGCGCTTATTACGGCGAGATCTTTCGCGCGGGAATCGATTCGGTTCCCGCCGGACAGGTCGAGGCCGCGCGTTCGACCGGCCTCAGCCGCCTGCAGGCGATGGGCTACATCGTGCTGCCGCAGGCGGTGCGCAACGTGCTGCCCGACCTCCTCTCCAACACGCTGGAAGTGGTGAAGCTCACCTCGCTCGGCAGCGTGGTGGCCGTGCCCGAGCTCCTCTACCAGGCGCGCCAGGCGCAGAGCCTGACCTACAACCCGACGCCCATCGTGGTGGCGGCCATCATCTATTTCCTGATGCTGTGGCCGCTGGTTCGCCTGTTGAGCCGATTGGAAAATCGCGCACTGGCGGGGCGGCACTAGGCTCTGCACACCCACTGCAGGTACCTTGAACGCGACGGGCGGCGTGCCCATTTCGGAGATACCGCCCGTCGACATGACATACTACCGGCGGGCGAGCCGGTTGGTTTGATCGTCCGGCAGGTCAGGCACGGCAGGCCATGCTCATCCTCGACTTTCTCGGCGCCCATGCGACCGTCATCGTTATCGTAGCGGTCGTGTTGCTGGTGACGTTCAAGAGCATTCGTATCGCCAACCAGTACGAACGCGGCGTCGTCTTTCGGCTGGGCAGGTACAATCGCACCGCGGGACCCGGCATCTACATCGTCTGGTTCCTCATCGAATGGCAGACCATGCTCGATCTGCGCACGGTGACGGCTGCAGTCGCGCAGCAGGAAGGCATCACGCGCGACAACGTGCCGATCAAGGTCGAGACGGTCGTCTGGTATCGCATCGTCGACCCCGAGCGCGCCGTCATGGAGGTGCGGGCGATCGCCAACGCCGTGGAACAGGTAGCGCTCACCACGCTGCGCACGGTTCTCGGCCAGCACACGCTCGACGACATATTGAAGGCGCAGGACACGATTTCAGAGCTGATGCAAAAGGCCATCGACGGCGTCACCGAGCCCTGGGGAGTCAAGGTCGAGCGCGTCCAGATGAAAAGCGTGGAAATCCCGCCATCGATGCAACGCGCCATGGCCCAGGAAGCCGAAGCGCTGCGCGAGAAGCGGGCGCGCCTCATCAAGGCCGAGGCCGAGCTCGCGGCCGCCGAGCAGCTGCGCAATGCGGCCGAAGTCATCATGCAGAATCCCTCGGCGCTGGAACTCCGGCGCATGCAGATGATCACCGAAGTGGGCGCCGAGCAGAACACCATGACCATCGTGATGATGCCCAGCGAGTTCGTTTCCCTGGCAAGGAGCCTCACCGACCTGACCGCGAAGGTCGCCGCCAAGAGTTGAGCGGCCAGCCGCCGGCGGTGGTCGAGAACATCGACGGAAATAAGACGTCAAGTGCCGTCCGACCGTACAGGCCGCGGCCACGCGATCGAGAGGCCCAAGCTGCCAGCAGGGGAGGGCGCAGCGCGCTGCCCCGGGCGGTCGATCTGCCGTCAAATACGCTAAAGGTGATAAAACTCACATTCCCCGGCAGCGTGGTCGCGCTAGCTGCTTCGCGGCGTCTGGCGCGTCAGGCGCAGAGTTTTGCCTAAAGTCCGACTCCTACCGTCGTGGCGGCCATCATCTTTTTTGGTTGCCGTGGCGGTTGGTCCGGTTGTTGAGCCGGCTGAAAGATCGGGCGTTGGCGGAGGACGATTGATGCACTGCGGCGTAGCTTTGCCGGTAGGAGCGTAGGGTGGATTCGCGCAGGCAGTACGGTATGCGCATTCGCATACTTGTAAAACGTTTAGACGAGCGTATTAATAGTTGTATCAGCGCACTGCGAGTCGGTTGCGTCGACGCGCGCCCGGCCGGCTTTGCACACCATGGTCATTGCTGAAATGGGGGGCAATGTGCCGACAAAAATGCAATGTCAGGTCTACGCACTGGACAGCAGCGCCGGTCTCACCGCCAAGCGTGTGGCCAGCCTGCCCAACATCACCACGGCCTACACGACGCTTCTACCCCTGTCGCTCGGCGGGCGGACGTATCTGCTCGGCC
>DATHNU010001091.1:0-4117 GCA_035485695.1 Reyranella sp.
GCCGACGAACAGGCCGAACTCGGTGATGTTGCGGACCTCGCCCTCGAGCTCGGTGCCGCCGGGGAACTTCTCGGCGAAGCTCTCCCACGGGTTGGCCATGCACTGCTTCAAGCCCAGCGAGATGCGGCGCTTGGACATGTCGACGTCCAGCACCATCACTTCGACTTCCTGGGAGGTCGAGACGATCTTGCCCGGATGGACGTTCTTCTTGGTCCAGCTCATCTCCGAAACGTGCACCAGTCCCTCGACGCCCGGCTCCAGCTCCACGAAGGCGCCGTAGTCGGTGATGTTGGTGACGCGGCCCTTGAGCTTCAGCCCGACCGGGTACTTGGCGCCGGCGCCGTCCCACGGATCGCTCATCAGCTGCTTCATGCCGAGCGAGATACGCTGCGTCTCGGGATTGAAGCGGATGACCTGCACCTTGACCTGCTGGCCGATGGTGAGCGCCTCCGATGGATGATTGATGCGCTTCCAGGCGATGTCGGTGACATGCAGGAGGCCATCGACGCCGCCCAGATCCACGAACGCGCCGTAGTCGGTGATGTTCTTGACCACGCCGTCGAGCACCTGGCCTTCGGACAGCGCGCCCATCAGGCGCGTGCGGTCCTCGGCGCGGGTCTCTTCCATGACGGCGCGGCGCGACACGACGATGTTGCCGCGGCGGCGGTCCATCTTGAGGATGGCGAACTGCTGGGCCTGGCCCATCAGCGGGCCGACATCGCGCACCGGGCGGACATCGACCTGGCTGCCGGGCAGGAAGGCCACGGCGCCGGAAAGATCGACGGTGAAGCCGCCTTTGACCCGACCGAAGATCGTGCCCATGACGCGCTCTTGATCGTTGAATGCCTTCTCGAGAAGGGTCCAGGCTTCCTCGCGGCGCGCCTTGTCGCGCGACAGGACGGCCTCGCCTTCCTTGTTCTCCATGCGATCGACGAAGATGTCGACCACGTCGCCTTCCTTCACTTCCGGCGCGCCCATTCCCCCGTTGGAGAATTCGCGCAGCGCGACACGGCCCTCGGACTTGAGGCCGACATCGATGGTGACGAAATCGTTGGCGATGCGAATGACCGTGCCTTTGACGACCGATCCTTCGAAGCTCGTCGAACCGCCCAGCGATTCGTCTAAAAGTGCTGCAAATTCTGAACTCGAGGTATCGTTCTCGGGTTTACGGAGGGCGCTGCCTCTGGCCATGTACTACTTCTCCTTCATCGATCCCGGGCGGACTGCCGCCCGTCGGCCAACCGGTTAAGTCCGGCGGATCCACTGCCTTTTCAAAACACCGACGCTCGGACGACACGCCCGTTCGCAATCGCCGCTGGAAGTCTTCGATCCGCCGGCGGCGATTTACGGCCCGGAGGATCGAAAGCCCTTGCGCTCAATGAACGCCAGAGCGGCCGCGAAGGCCGCATCGGCATCCATGTCGCTGGTATCGAGAAGGTAAGCATCGGGTGCGGCTTTCAGAGGTGCAGCCGCCCGTTCGCTGTCGCGACGGTCCCGCTCCGCCATCTCGGCAAGAACGCGCGGTTTTATAGTGTCGGCACCCCGTTCGCGCAACTCCTGGTAACGACGCTCGACCCGCGCTTCCGGGCTTGCCGTCACGAAAAGTTTAATCGCCGCGTCGGGGCAGATCACCGTGCCGATATCGCGCCCATCGAGCACGGCGCCCGACGGCTGATATGCGAACTTTCTCTGGAAATTCAAGAGGTTGGTGCGGACTTCCGGAATCGCCGCCACTTTCGACCCGGCTTGGCCCGCCTGGTCCGTCCGGAGCGCGGGATTGGCGAGATCGCGCGCCTGCAGCGCAGCCGCGATTTCGGCGGCCGGCCGGCCGGTCCGCTCCGCCGCCCAGCCGACCGCCCGGTAGAGCAGGCCGGTGTCGAGATGCGGCAGGCCGAAATGGCCGGCCAGGCGCTGGGCGAGGGTCCCCTTGCCGGAGGCTGAGGGTCCGTCGATGGCTATGACCAGACGCCCGCTCACGCCGCCTCGAGATCCGGTCCGATTTGGGCCCCGAGCCCGTTCATCAGCTTGGCGAAGCCGGGAAAGCTGGTGTCGATCGGCGAGCCGTCATCGACCGCGACCGGCTCGCGCGCGGCCAGACCCAGCACCAGGAACGACATGGCGATGCGGTGATCGAGATGCGTCGCCACCAGGCCGCCCCCCGCCGGCGGTGCGCCGGTGCCGTGCACCACCAGCGTGTCGGCGCCCATCTCGTGCTTCACGCCGTTGGCCAAAAGCCCGGCGGAGACGCTGGCCAGCCGGTCGCTTTCCTTGGCGCGCAACTCGGCCAGGCCCAGCATGCGCGTCGTGCCTTCAGCACACGACGCGGCGACAGCCAGAATGGGATATTCGTCGATCATCGTCGGCGCGCGCTCGGCCGGCACCTCGACCCCCTTGAGCGCCGAGCCCTTGACGCGGAGGTCAGCCACCGGCTCGCCACCGACCTCGCGTTCATTCTCGAAAGTGATGTCGGCGCCCATGTCCAAAAGGGTCTGGTAGAGGCCGGCACGCAACGGATTGAGCCCGACATTCTCGACCGTGATGTCACTGCCCGGCCGGATCGCCGCCGCCACGACGGCGAAGGCGGCCGACGAGGGATCGCCCGGCACGACGATGTCGCGGCCCAAAAGCTCGGGCCAGCCGACAACGGTGATGCGCTTGCCGCCGCCCCCCAACTCCCCAGGGGCGGCCGGCGTCACGCGCACCTCGGCGCCGAAATGGCGCAGCATGCGCTCGGTATGGTCGCGCGTGGCGTGCGGCTCGATCACCGTGGTCTCGCCCGCGGTGTTGAGGCCGGCCAGCAGGATGGCGCTCTTGACCTGCGCAGAGGCCACCGGCAGGCGGTATTCGATGGGCACCATCTCGTCGGTGCCGATGATGGCGAGCGGCATGCGCCCGCCGTCGCGCGCCTCGAAGCGCGCGCCCATGCGCGACAGGGGCTCGATGACGCGCTGCATCGGCCGGCCCCTGAGCGAGGCATCGCCGGTCATGAAACTGGTGAAGGGCTGGCTTGCCAGAATGCCCGAGAGCAGCCGTGCCGCGGTGCCGGAATTGCCGAGATCGAGCACGTCGCCGGGCTCGCGGCCGCCGCCGACCCCGAAGCCGCGGACTCGCCAGATCCCGTCACCCGGTTCATGCACGACCTCTGCCCCGAGGGCCCGCAAGGCTGCCGCCGTGCACAGCACGTCCTCGCCCTCGAGCAGGCCGCGCACGGTGGTTTCGCCCAGCGCCAGCGCGCCGAACATCAGCGCGCGGTGGGACACCGACTTGTCGCCGGGCGCGCGAACGCGGCCCTTCAGGCAGGCGACGGGTTGGGCGACGAGCTTGGCCGAGGCTCTGGCGGACAGGGCAGCCTCCTCAAAGAACGGCAGAAATGCGACGCGGCATCCTCGCACTTTCCGTCCGGCCGAATGCGGCCGCACGGAAAGGTGCTCTAGCATGCCGGAATTTGGTTTTGACAGGGTGAAAGACGCGTGACATACGCGCTCCCTCGCGGCCCATTCGGCCGATTTTTGCGGATTTCCCGGGAGTTCCTGCGTGGTCAAGGCGAACTGGGGTACTAAGCGCACCTGCCAGAGCTGCAGCGCGCGCTTCTACGACCTGAACAAGAGTCCGATCAAGTGCCCGAAGTGCGGGCGCGATCATGATCGCGAGGACTTCGTGAAGGTCCGGCGCACGCGCGGCTCGGCCGCGGCGACGGCGGCCGCAGCGGCGGCGGCAGCCGCCACGCTGGCGGCGGCGAAACTCGCGGCCAAGAAGAAGAGTGACGAGGCGGCGCTGGCCGGCGACGAGCTTCCCGATGTCGAGGGCGACGAGGCGCTGGAGGAGGCCGACGAGCTGGCCGATGACGCCGAGGACATCGAGGTCGAGGGCGTCGAGGTCGAGGACGACAAGGGCGAAGGCGACCGCTAGGCCGCTGTTGCCAGTGCGCGGGGCAGGAATTATATCTCGCGCCGTTCCAGAAGTTTCGGGGCCATAGCTCAGCTGGGAGAGCGCTACAATGGCATTGTAGAGGTCAACGGTTCGATCCCGTTTGGCTCCACCACTAAAATCGAGGGGTTGGCCCGAAATGGCCGACCCCTTAGTTTTTTGCGGCGACACACCGGGGACGCGGGCGGCG
>DATHNU010001092.1:0-4297 GCA_035485695.1 Reyranella sp.
CAGGTTGATGACCGAGCGCATCTTGGTGCCGAAGATACCGAGCTTGACGGCCCGCGCGAGAAGAGGATCGAGCCCCGGGATGGGCTTCATCAGGCTGACGCCGTCCTTCTCGCCTTCGAGCCCCTTGTCGACCTTGAGGAAGGGAACGACGCCGCGATCCTCCCACAGGAAGGCCGGCACTGGCTTTCCACGTACCGCTCCGTCCATCGTCGCCTCGAACAAAATGGCTGCGACGATCCGGGCGCCGGTGAAGGCAGACGCCGTCATGATGCGCACGCGCATCTCGTGCATGAGCCGGAACATCTCGGCCTCGCCGCTATAGGCGCTGTCGGGAATGCCGTACAGGCGGAGCGCGCCGGGCGTCGACCCGCCGCTCTGGTCGAGGGCGGCGATGAAGCCGCCCTTGGTCGAAATCTGTGTCCTCATTCCGTCGTTGGCCATGATCGTCATCCTCTCCTGAATGGCCCTGAAGCCATAAAACCACATTCGCTAGTTGGATATTAAGTTCACGTGGACTGCGCCTCCAATGGCTTTTCCGCCAATTGTCGTCCGCGGCAAAGCACCACCCCCAAAGCTATTCTTTCAGCGGGGCATTGTGTGCCGCGCTGCAATCTTTATCGTCCAGCGAGTGGGACGCTGCGCACATAAGCGATGCGGAACCTGCAAGCCAGGAGGAAATCAGTCAATGAACGACAAGATCAGGCTAACCACGCCGCGCCGCAAGTTCCTGACAGCTGCCGCGGCAGTAGGCGGCCTGCAATTCACCGGCCCCTTCAT
Source organism: Reyranella sp. (assembly GCA_035485695.1). Lineage (GTDB taxonomy): Bacteria > Pseudomonadota > Alphaproteobacteria > Reyranellales > Reyranellaceae > Reyranella. The sequence continues at coordinate 778 of DATHNU010001092.1, forward strand.
CATCAAGGCGCGCGGTGAAACCCCCGTCAAAATCGGCTTCATCGATCCGATCACCGGCAGCCTGTCCGCCTTGGCGGTCAGCGAGGTCGAGGGCGCCAAGTGGACGGTCGAGCAGATGAACAAGAAGGGCGGCATTCTCGGCCGGCCCGTCCAGCTCCTCGTCGAGGACAGCGCCAACGATACCGGCACCGGGGTGCAAAAGGCCCACAAGCTGATCGAGCGCGACAACGTCGACATCATTATGGGCGACGTGAACTCCGGCATCGCCTATGCGGTCATGGGCGTGACCAGCGAGAAGAAAGTGCTGCACATCGTGCCGGGCGGGCACACCGACCCGATCACCGGCAAGGATTGCAAGTGGAACACCTTCCGCACCTGCAACACTACCGCGATGGACGCCGCCGCCGTCACCGGCGAGCTTGTGAAGCGCTTCGGCAAGAAATGGTTCTTCATCACGCCGGACTATGCCTACGGACAGACGCTGCAGGCCAACTTCGTCAAGAACCTGACCGCGCTCGGTGGCACCTACCAGGGCGACATGCTGCCCATTTCCAGCTCCGACTTTTCGGCGACCTTGATCAAGGCCAAGGCCTTCAAGCCGGACGTGCTGCTGAACAACATGGGCGGCTCAGCCCAGATCAACTGCATGAAGCAATTCGTGCAGTTCGGCATGAACAAGGAGATGACGCTGGGTGGCGCGCTGTTCGAGATCGAATCGATACGGTCTGTCCCCAAGGAAGCCCAGGCCGGCTGGTGGTGCATGGAATGGTACTGGAACCAGCCGAATGTGCCGGCGGTGAAGCAGTTCGTCGATGAAATCTCTCCCGCGCTTGGTGGTAAGAAGCCGACAGCACGGCACTGGATGTCCTTCGTCTCCCTGAATGCCGTGCGCCTGGCGGCGGAAAAAGCGAAGTCGCTCGAGGCGGTGAAGATGGCGCATGCGCTCTCCGATCTGGAACTTCCACCGGAGGTGGCGCTGATGCCGGACAAGATACGGTATCGTGCCGGCGATCATCAGCTCATGAGCGATATCTTCGTCGGCCAGGTGCATCCGCCGGGCCCAGGCGGTCCCGACGATCTTTTCACGATCGAGTCGACCGTCACGGGAGAAAAGGCCGCCGGATCCGCCGAATCGACGGGCTGCAATATTACCTGGCCGTCGTAGGCCAATGGCGACAGGCCGCGCGGGGCGACCCGCGCGGCGCAGTTCTTCGCACTCCGGTTCCGGGTCTCGCCCATGATGCAACTTGTCCTGTTCAATCTTACCAACGGGCTGATCGTTGGTGCCTTCTATGTGCTGATGGCGCTTGGCCTGTCCTTGATCATCAATCTCAGCAACGTGGTGAATTTCGCGCACGGCAACTTCCTTGCCATCGGCGGGTATCTGGCCTTCACGCTGACGCCCTATCTCGGTTTCTGGGGCGCGCTGCTGGTATCGCCCTTCCTGACCGCGATCTTCGGTTATGCCATCGAGAAGTTGCTGATCCGGCATGTTTATGCCCGCAATCACATCTATAGCCTGCTGCTGACATTCGGCCTGGGCTTCATCCTGCAGGACGCCTGCCGCTTCATCTGGGGGCCGAGCCCGCTGCCCTTGGGCATTCCCGACATCCTGTCGCTGCCGATCACGCCGGAGTTGTTCTTCATCACATGGTACCGCGTGTTCATGGTCGTCGTCGTCATCGTGGCGGTCGCCGGCCTGTTCGCCTTGCTGCGCTACACACGGGTCGGCATGCGGATCCGGGCGGGTACGCTCGACCTCGACACGGTATCGGCGCTCGGCGTCAACGTCGCGGCGTTGCGGTCGTACAACTTCGCCGTCGGCAGCTTTCTCGCCGGTCTCGCCGGCGTGTTGGCTGCCGGCCAGATCGGGCTCAACCCCAACATGGGCGACGACCTGATCATGCCGAGCTTCATCGCCATCATCGTCGGCGGCGTCGGCAGCCTGACCGGCACGCTGCTGGGCGGCCTGCTGATCGGCGTCGCCTCGGCGCTGACCACGGTCGTCTACCCGGCCGGCGCCGAAGCGGTGATTTATATCATCATGGCGCTCGTTCTGCTGATCCGTCCTCGCGGCCTTTTGGGCGAGGAAGGAATGCTGACATGAGCACCGCCATGGCGACCGCGGACCGGCCGGCCGCGCGGCGCTGGCTCCAGCTTGGGATCATTTGGGCGCTGCTGCTGACGGTCCCGCTGTGGCTGCCCTTGCTGGGCGGCTACACCGCGATCGCGGGCCGGGTGCTGGTCTTCGCGCTGGCGGCGATGAGCTTCAACATGCTGCTGGGGTTCACCGGCGTCATGAGCTTCGGCCATGCCGCGTATTTTGGGCTCGGCGCCTACGGCGCGGGCCTGACCCTGAAATTCGTGGCGGCTTCCACCCCGTTGGCCATCCTGGCGGGTACGCTCCTGGGCGGCATAGCCGGCACCTTGTTCGGCCTGCTGCTGGTCCGTCGCCGCGGGGTCTATTTCGCGATGGTGACGATCGCCTTCGGCCAGGTCTGCTTTTACATCGCCTACAAGTGGGACGATTTCACCGGCGGCTATGACGGCTTGCGCGGCTTCATGCGGGCGCCGCTCGATCTCGGCTTCCTGAAAGTCGACATCACGAACAGTGGGACCTTGTTCTACTTCTTCGTCCTGCTCGTCTTCGGCCTGGCCGTAGGCCTGCAGGCGCTGATCCTGGCGTCGCCGTTCGGCCGAACCCTGCTGGCGATCCGCGAGAACGAGCGCCGCGCCCGCTTCCTCGGCCTGCCGGTGGAGCGTCATATCTGGCTGTCCTTCTCGATCTCGTGCTTCTTCACCGCTTTGGCCGGAAGCCTCTATGCCCTGCTGAACAACTTCGCCGACCCGATGGGCCTGAATTACATCATGTCCGGCAATATCGTGATGATCACGGTGATGGGCGGCATGCGCACCTTCTGGGGACCGCTGGTCGGCGCCGTGCTGTTCGTGATGCTGCAGGATTACGTGTCGTCGACGACAACCAACTGGATGTTCTGCGTCGGCATGACGTTCGTCCTGGTCGTGCTGTTCTTCCCGCGCGGCCTGATGGGCATGTTCAAGAAGAAGGCTGAAGCGTGAGCACGACCGTGCCCAAGCTCGAGGTGCACAACGCCAGCAAGAACTTCGGGAACCTGCGGGCGGTGTCCGGCGTGTCGATGCGCGTCGAAAACGGCGAGCTGCGCGCGATCATCGGGCCGAACGGCGCGGGCAAGACCACGTTCTTCAACCTGATCACCGGGTTCTTCCCGCCTACATCTGGCGACATCCTGCTGGATGGCCGGAACATCAACAGCGTCCCGGCCGCCGGCAGGGTCAAGATGGGCATGGGCCGCACCTTCCAGATCACCGAGATCTTCCCGGAACTGACGGTGCGGGAAAATACCCGGATCGCGGTGGAAACGGGGCTGGGCTTCAGCCTGCGCGCCTGGCTGACGGGCGCCGACAAGCAGCGCGTCGCCGCCGCTTGCGATGAAGTGATGGCGCTGGCCAACCTGACCTCCAAGGCCGATCGCCTGGT
>DATHNU010001093.1:0-3371 GCA_035485695.1 Reyranella sp.
TCGCCCAGCTGGTTGGTGCGGTAGTCGCCCTTGTTGGGGATGTCGGCTTCGAGGCAGACGAAATTCCAGGTGGCGGCCTCGAACAGGCGCTGCATCTCGCGCTTGTAGTTGGCCTCGTCCTGGTAGACCCAGTAAGGCACGCGAGCCAGCGAGTCCTCGGGCCAGGGGCCGTGCGACGTGCTGCCCGGCATTTCGAGGGCGGTTTCTTCGTGTCGGATGTCCATGCGAACCTCCTGTCACTCCATCGTTACATTGGCCGATTGGATGATCGAGCGCCAGCGGGCTTCTTCGGCCTTGATGAAAGCAGCGGTCGCCGCGGCGGTGTCCCCCTGCGGTTCCGCGCCCAGTTCGAGGAAGCGGGCCCGCACGTCGGGCAATTTCAGTGCGGCTGCGGTGTCGGCATTGATCTTCTGGGCGATGACTTCCGGCGTGCCGGGCGGCACGACGAAGGCGAACCAGGCGCTCGAGATGAGGTCGGGCAGGCCGATCTCCGGCGCGCTCGGCACGTCGGGCGCGACCGGGCTGCGCGCGCGGCTGGCCACACCCAGGAACTTCAACTGTTTGGCCTTCTCGAAGCGGAGTGCCGCGGAAATGTTGCCGATGAAGATGTCGACGCGGCCGGCGGTGAGATCGATCAGCGCCGGCCCTTCGCCCTTGTAGGGGATATGGACCATGTCGATACCGGCCATGGTGGCCAGCATCTGGGCCGACAGATGCGAGGTCGAGCCGTTGCCCTGCGAGGCATAGGTCACCTTGCCCGGATTGGCCTTGGCGTAGGCGATCAGCTCCTGGACGCTGCTGGCCGGCAGGTCGATGCGGGCGGATATGGCGTTGGGCACCAGCGCCAGAACCGTGACAGGCACGAACTTCGTCCAGTCGTAGGGCATCGTCTTGTAGAGATTGTGGTTGATCGACAGCGGACCGGGCGGGCTGCACAGCAGGGTGTAGCCATCGGGCTCGGCCCGATAGACGATCTCGGCGCCGACATTGCCGCCGGCGCCGGCGCGATTGTCGATGATCACCGGCTGGTTCCAGGCCGCGCCCAGTTTCTCGCCGACGATACGGCACAGGATGTCGGCCGATCCGCCGGCCGGGAAAGGCACGACCATGCGAACCTGCTTGGTCGGATAGGCGACCTGCGCGAACAGCGGTCCTGCCACGAGCAGCAGCAACGTGGCCAGGAGCGTGCGCGGCAAGCCCATCATCGACGTCCCATCCCTTGACCCTTGGTCTGCCGCCGATGCTAGCCCAAAGCCCCCGCCGCGGCCACGGGGCGACGGAAACCGGCTCAATCCATCTCGATCTTGAGTTCCTTGAGCTTCCTGCCCCAGAAGGCATGCTCGCCGCTGACGAACCTGGCGAACTCGGCGCGCGTGCGCTCGGGCGGCGTCTCGCTGCCGTCTCTGACCAGCAGATCGAGCCACTGCGCGCTGGTCAGTGCCTGTTTGGTGTCCTTCTCGATCTTGTCGAGAATCGCATCGGGCGTCCTGGCCGGCGCGAACAGGCCATGCCAGCCGTTCATCACCATGTCGACGCCCTGCTCCTTGAGCGTCGGCACGTCCGGCAGCGACTTGATGCGCTGGTCGCCCGTCACGGCCAGCATTTTCAGTTTGCCAGCCTTGACATAGCCCAGGCCTGCTTCCGGCGCCCCGAAACCCATGTCGACCCGGCCGCCGATCATGTCGAGCAGTCCCTGCGAGATTCCCTTGTAGGGAACATGGGTGACATCGATGCCGGCCGCCTGGACGAACCACGCGGAGTTGAGATGCGTGGCGGTGCCGACGCCGATCGAGAAGTAGGTCATCTTGCCCGGCTCCTTGCGGGCGAGCGCCACCAGCTCGGCGACGTTGTTCACCGGCAGCCGGGCGTTGACCATCAGCGCATAGTGGTAAGCCGTCGTCTGGCAGATTGGCAGGAACGATGTGAGGGTGTCGATCATGCCCTTCTGAACCCACGGATTGATGACGATGTTGGCGGCAGCGGCGTAGAGCAATGTCTGGCCGTCCGGCCGGGCCCCGGCCGCGGCGCGTATGCCGATCGCTCCTCCGGCGCCGGCTCTGTTGTCGACGATGGCCGGCTGGCCCGTCACGGACGGCATGACCTGCGCCAGGCCGCGTGCGTTGATGTCGGGACCACCCCCTGCCGCGTAGGCAACCAGGATCGTGACAGGACCCGCAGGCCAAGTTTCGGCGCGCGCGATCGAAGGCAGGCCCAAGGCTGCCGAGCCAAGCGCTACTGCGCGGCGGCGCGTCAGGGTCATGAACTCCTCTGCGTCAAGGCGACGTGGCCGGCTCGATCCACGACCGAAGCCAGCGCTCGCATGGCTTCCCACATTCAGTCGTAATTGCCCACGATGTTAACACCGCGTGAGGCCGGAACGGCAAGCGAAAGTCTGGTGGGGTACGATGGAGTCCGTCCCCAAGGTCACGAGTTCATGTAACCTGTTGGTCGACATGCCGTTTGAAGCTTTTGCCCAGTCGATTCAGCGGCAAAGTCCGCTGCGCGACGCCATCACCGCGGCCTGGCGCCAGCCTGAGATCACGTGCCTGCCGCCGCTTCTGGACCAGGCCAGCGTGGCACCGTCCCAGACTGCCCGCGCCCGCGCGCTGGCGACGCGTCTGGTCGAGGCGCTGCGAGCCAAGACGCCGGCAGGCGGCGTCGAAGGGTTGATCCACGAATATGCACTCTCGAGCCAGGAGGGCGTGGCGCTGATGTGCCTGGCCGAGGCGCTGCTGCGCATCCCCGACGACGAGACGCGCGACGCGCTGATCCGCGACAAGATCGGCGGCGGCGACTGGCGCGCCCATTTGGGCCACAGCCCGTCGCTGTTCGTGAACGCCGCGACCTGGGGCCTGCTGCTGACCGGACGGCTGACGGCGAGCAGCAGCGAGCGCAACCTGTCGGCCGCCCTGACGCGCCTGATCGCGCGCGGCGGCGAGCCGCTGATCCGCACCGGCGTCAACCTCGCCATGCGCCTGATGGGCGAGCAGTTCGTCGCCGGCCAGACCATCGGCGAGGCGTTGTCGAACGGCCAATCGCTCGAAGAGCAGGGCTTTCGCCATTCCTACGACATGCTGGGTGAGGCCGCCGTCACGGCCCGGCAGGCCGAACAGTATATGCAGGCCTATCGGCGAGCGATCCATGCCATCGGCCGCGCCGCGCAGCGCCGCGGCATTTACGAAGGGCCCGGCATCTCGATAAAGCTCTCGGCGCTGCATCCACGCTACAGCCGTGCCCAACGGGAACGCGTGCAGGGCGAGCTCTATCCGCGCCTGAAGGAGTTGGCCGTACAGGCGCGGCACTACGATATCGGCGTCAACATCGATGCCGAGGAAGGCGACCGGCTGGAGATCTCGCTCGACCTGCTGGAG
>DATHNU010001094.1:0-5165 GCA_035485695.1 Reyranella sp.
GGCGACGCACATGATGGCGCTGGTGAGCCCGAAGCCGAACATGGCGAGGCTCACCACCAGCGAGCCGAAATGCGCCCAGCTCCCCACCGAGAACACGCGCATGATGCCGATCTGCAGCGCAATGATGCTGCCGGCGACCAGTCCGACGGACAGATAGAAAGTAAGCGGCGGGCGATGGTCGAGATCGACCGAAACGGTCAAGGGGGACTCCGTTGTTGTTGGGCTGTCATTGCAGCCGAGCGGGGCCGCGCGTGCATGGCGCGCAGCCCCCTCATTCAGCGTCGTCTTCCAGGCGTCAGCGGTTGTGGTTGCCGACGATCTGGTCGCCCTCGAGCTTGGTGAAGGGCACGAACGGCACGATCTTGCCGCCGTAGATGTCCTCGCGGCTGGTCGTGATCGACCCGTCGGCGCCCTGCGTCTTGGCGACCTTGAGCACGCGCTGCGCGCCCGGCGGGCCGACCGGGATGACCATCAGGCCGCCGGCCTTGAGCTGCTGCAGGAGCGGCGGCGGCACGTGGTCGATGCCGCAGGTCACGATGATCTTGTCGAAGGGCGCCGCCTCTTCCCAGCCGTAATAGCCGTCGGCGACCTTGCTCTTGACGTGCTGGTACTCGGTGTAGCCCTTCTCGATCAGCCTGTCGTAGACGCCGCGCGTGCGTTCGCCCAACGGCTTGATGATCTCGATCGTGTAGGCATTGTCGGTGAGGTTGGCGATGTAGGCCGACTGCACACCCGAGCCGGTGCCGATCTCGAGCACCTTCTCGCCGCGCTTGACGTCGATCACGTTGGTCATGCGTGCCTGCAGATGCGGGCCCGACATGGTCACGCCCCAGCCGATGTCGAGGAAGGCGTGCTCATAGGCGCGCTTGTGGATCGCCGGATTGACCGCGGCGAATTCCTCGCGCGGCGTCAACAGGAAGGCGCGGATCGTCGCGGCGCCCCAGATGTCCTTGTTCTTGAGCAGCGCCTGGAAGCGGTCCCAGCGCTGGCCGAGGAACACCGGATCCTCGCCGCGGGCCTTGCCCCAGGCGATGAAATTGTCGCGCGTGTCGGTCGGTGGGCTGAGGTCCCAGCTATAGGGCTTGATGGTCGCGGCCTCGGCCGCCGAGGTAAAACCAGCCGCAAAACCGGCGGCAGCCAGCGCCGCGCTGCCGGAGACGAAAGTACGCCTCTTCAATATATCCTCCTTTGGCGCGGGCCCCATGCACGGGGGGAGCAAACCGCCGGAAAAGCCCGGCGATTCGGGGCGGCCGCACTATCACTAGATACGGGAATTATGGCGGATTTGCCAGTACACCCGTGTTACGGGTTGCTCAATAAAATGTAAGGGAACGCCATGGCTCGCCGTCTTCCCCGCCGCACCTTCGTGGTCGCGGCCAGCGCTTTGCCGACCGCCACCCTGCTGCCCTCGCTGCTGTCCGGGGGCCTCAGGGCCGAGGCGGCCTGGAAGCCCGCCGCGGCCACCCGCATGGTCGTGCCGGCCGCCCCGGGCGGCACCACCGATATCGTGGCCCGCCTGCTGGCGGCCTTCCTCCAGCAGAGCTGGGGTCAGTCTTGCGTGGTCGACAACAAGTCGGGGGCGGGCGGCGTCATCGGCTCGACCGAGGTCGCCAAGGCTAACCCCGACGGGCAGACCATGCTGATGGGCAATATCGGCCCGCAGTCGATCGCCTATTCGCTCTACCGCAACATGCCCTACACGCCGAAAAGCCTGATCGCGGTGTCGAACGTCATCACAGCACCCAACGTGCTGGTGGTGCATCCCTCGGTGCCGGCCACCACCGTGCCGGAGTTCGTGGCCTGGCTCAGGGCGCAGAACGGCAAGGCCTCCTACGCCTCCTCGGGTACCGGCCAGTCGCCGCACCTGTCGGGCGCCTGGTTCCTCCAGCTCACCGGCACCAAGGCCGAGCACATTCCCTATCGCGGCGCGGCGCCGGCCCTGCAGGACCTGACGGCGGGCGTCACCCAGTTCTTCTTCGACAACCTCACCACCGGCATCGAGTTCGTGCGCGCGGGCAAGCTGCGCGCCCTCGGCATCACCTCGGCGCAACGCAATCCGCTCACGCCCGAGCTGGTGCCGATCTGCGAGACCATGCCGGAACTGAAACCGTTCGATGTCTCGACCTGGTTCGGCGTCTTCCTGCCCGCCGGCACGCCGCGGCCCATCGTCAATTCGCTGAATGCCCAGATGAAAACCTGGCTCGATGACGCCAAGACCCAGGAGCGCTTCAAGTCGATGGCGGGCTTCCCGGCCTACGGCACGCCCGAGCAGTTCGACGCCTTCGTCAACGCACAGATCGCGCTGTGGAAGAGCGTGATCGACAAGGAAGGGCTGAAGCTCGACGTCAACTGACCGTATTCGCTCGGTCTCTCGGCCTAGGCTCGGACCATCAGGTGCGACGTCGCCTTCAGGCGATAACCGATGCGCTCGTAGAATGTCCGCGCCCGGTCGCGGTCGATGCGGGTGTAGAGCGCGGTCGATGCGAGCTCCCTCGCTGCGGCCCACGCCTCGGCCTCGCGCATCAGAGCCTCGCCGATGCCGGCGCCTCGCCGCTCGCCGTCGACGACGAGGGCCTGCACGATAGCCTCGCAGGGCTTTTCCAGGGCGGGCCGCTCGAAGACATGCAGCACGCCGACGATCTCGCTGTGCATTTCGGCGACGATGATCCGATGGCCCGCCATCGCCGACACGCGCTCGAAGCGGGCGCCGAATTCCACCTCGTCCGGGGCGTCAGCCAGCTGCCCGATCAGGCGGCGGACCATCGCACTGTCGGCCGGCCGGGCATCGCGAATGATCATCTCGCGGCCTCACGTGTACTTCCTGACATCGTCGATCACCTTGCCGTCGTTGGGCAGGCTGCCGGGCTTGGCGAACTCGACCTTGCCGCCCACCTTGCACACGGTGCGGATGGTGCCTTCCATCGCTATCTCGAGATCGGCCGAGGGCTGCGCCGCCTCGACCCTGAGTGTCATCACATCGGCCTGGTTGACCCAGTCGATGATCAGCCTCAGGCGGCCGAGGCCCGGATGCTTTTTCGAGATCTCGGCGATCTGCTCGGGATCGACGAACATGCCGCGCACCTTGGTGCGCTGGTCGGCGCGGCCCATCCAGCCTTTTATGCGCATGTTCGTGCGACCGCACGGGCTGGTGCCCGACAGCACCGCCGACATGTCGCCGGTGCCGAAGCGGATCAGCGGATAGGCGCGGTTGAAGGTCGTGACCACGACCTCGCCGACATCGCCCTCGGGCACGGGATCGCCGGTGCCGGGCCGCACGATCTCCACGATCACGCCCTCGTCGACGATCATGCCTTCGAGCGCTTCCGATTCGTAGGCGATGGTACCGAGATCGGCCGTGCCGTAGCTCTGCAGGCAGGAAATGCCTTTGTCGATAAACATCTGGCGCAGGCTCGGCGGCAGCGCCTCGGCTCCGACGAAGGCCTTCTTGATCGAGGAGATGTCCTTGCCGAGTTCGGCCGCCTTCTCGATCAGGATTTTCAGGAAGGACGGCGTGCCGACATAGCCGGTGGGCCGGATCGCGGCGATGGCGTCGAGCTGCAGCTCGGTGTTGCCGACGCCGCCCGGCACGACGGCGCAGCCGAGCGCCCGCAATGCCGATTCCATCATGATGCCGGCGGGCGTCAGGTGATAGGAGAAGGTGTTGTAGACGACATCGCCGGGCCGAAAGCCGCCGGCATGCATGGCCCGCGCGCCGCGGAAATAGTCGGGCTCGTCGGTGTCGATCTCGAAGATCGGGCCGGGCGACATGAAGACATGGCGCACCTTGCTCATCGGCACGGTTATGAGCCCACCCATCGGCGGCTGCTTCTTCTGCACCTCGCCCAGCATCGCCTTGCGCAGCACCGGCAACCCGGCAAGCGCCGTGCGTGAGGTGACCGCGGCCGGGTCGACGTTCTTCAGCCACGAGGCGAAGAACGGCGCGTTTTCCTTGGCGTTGGCGACCTGCTGCGGCAGGGCCTGCATCAGGGCCTTTTCGCGTTCGGCCGGCGATCGGGTCTCCAGCGTGTCGTAGTGCTTGGACATGGCGTCTTCCTCGTGCTTTGCGAGCACGGTAGACGCCGCAGCCGCTACTTGCCAAGGCAGCCCAAGCAAGTCCCGGTCTCGGTACGTTCCTAGGCGTCGCGCAAGTCGAGCCGTTGCTCAATCCGCTCCAGTCTGCTTTCGACGCGATCGATTCGGCCCGACTGGCCGGCGAAATCACCGTGCAGGTTGACGACTTCGCCCCGTAGATTGGCGATGGAAACTTCCAGCGACGTGAGGCGTTGCTTGACCTCCCGCATGTCGTCGCGCACGCCGCCCGTATCGGCGCGGATCGAGCGCAGATGCTCGAGAACGAAGTTGCCGGGATCGTCGATCATGGTCAGTCGTTCGTAGGACAGCATTGGGACGGGGTCAATCTACCAAGGGTAGCAATTGCAGACCTTGCAGAAGGCAGCGGCGTCTTATATCAGAATTCGAATATCATCGGAGCGTCCAATGTCCAACGTCCGCATCGCCTACGACACCTTTCAGAAGACCGCGCCGGCGGCACGGGATGCGCTGCTTGCCATGGGCAAGACGGCCGACGAGTCCGGCATCGACAAGGAGATCGTCGAGCTGGTGAAGCTGCGCGTGTCGCAGATCAACAACTGCGCCTTCTGCCTGCAGATCCATCTCAACGTCTCGCGCAAGCTCGGCATCGCCCAGGAGAAGCTGGACCTGGTGGCTGCCTGGCACGAGGCCGGCATCTTCTCGGAACGCGAGTGCGCGGCGCTTGCGTGGGCCGAAGCGCTGACGCACCTCGCCGGCCGCGGCGTGTCGGACGAGGCCTATGACGCCGTCCGCCGGCATTTCAGCGAGAACGAGGTGGTGTTCCTGAGCACCGCCATTGCCACCATCAATGCCTGGAACCGGCTGGGCGCGGCCTTCCGGTTCGCGCCGCCGATCCCGAAGCAAGTGGCGGCAAGCAAAGCTGCCTGAGGCGGACGACTTACCAGCGCAGCAGACGGCGGCCGGCGATGGCGCCGATGGCCACGACGGGGATCGCGGCCAGCGTGTACCAGGTGGCGACGAAGAGCGGCGAGTCGTCGAAGCAGTGGAAGGCATAGAGCGACGCGGCCGCCGTCGCCGCGAGCAGGCCCGCCGCCGCGCCGGCCAAGGTCGGC
>DATHNU010001095.1:0-3578 GCA_035485695.1 Reyranella sp.
GAGGCGGTGATCGGCGCCGTCGATTTCGTGATCGTCGACACGCCGGGCAGCGACACGCACCTGTCGCGGCTCGCCCATACCTGGGCCGACACGCTGCTGACGCCGCTCAACGACAGCTTCATCGATCTCGACCTTCTGGCCCGCGTCGATCCCGACACGCTCAAGATCGTCCGCCCGTCGATCTATGCCGAAGCGGTGTGGAAGCAGCGCCAGCTCCGCGCCGTGCAGGGCGGCCGGCCGGTCGACTGGGTGGTGATGCGCAATCGCCTGTCCTCGCTGGCGGCGCGCAACAAGCGCGACATGGGTACGGTTATCGAGGCGCTGGCCAAACGCATCGGCTTTCGCACGGCCGCGGGCCTGAGCGAACGCGTGATCTACAAGGAGCTGTTCCTGAACGGTCTCACCTTGCTCGATCTCAAGCGCGGCAGCGGCGGGCCGTCGCTGACGCTGAGCCACGTCGCGGCGCGCCAGGAGGTGCGCGACCTCGTGGCCGCCCTCAATCTGCCCCGACCAGATGCGCACGCGCAATGCACGGCGTGACGAGACGTTGTTGTTGCGGATCGGCGCGTGCACGAACGACTTCGCAACTTTGTCCTAGGTGATCGATGTTCTCGCCCGTGCCGCCCACTGATCCGATCTACATAAGGGCTAATTTTCCCAGGGAAATGTCCAACGGCCAGGGCGTTGTCGTGTCGCGACGAGGGATCGGTCGCATGGGCCAAGACGTCTTTGATTATGTCGATTCCAATAAGGGATTGAAGGTCGATATGTGGGCCTATCGGGCAGATGACGTCGAAAAAATAGGCGCGGGGCCGCTATCGGACTTTTGGCAAGTCGATCTCATGTTCAGTCCGCAAAAGTTCGCCGATGCCCGTTCATTCGACGGCAAAGGGTTGTTCCATGAGATGGCGGCAAATATCGCCGAATGTCTTTTGCGGTGGCCTTTGGGACGCCTCAACCCCACTCAGGCAACGAGCGTTCGTGTCGGCTCGTTCGATGCAGAGATTTTCACCATGAACTTGCCGCAGGAATGGAAGCTGAGGCACGGCTGACTCGCTGTCTTCCACTTCCTTCACGAGCTGGTTGTCTACATTGAGCCCTTTCGCGCTCAATCTGCCGCGACCAGGTGCGGCCGCGCCATCGGTCGTGCCCGCGACAGCATCAGCCATAGAAGACCCGCAATCTGCAGGATGAACAGGATCCCGAACGCCCAGGTATAGCCGTCCGAGGCATAGCCGGTGGCGGTCTTGGGCCACAGGTCGACGACCTTCCCGATCGCCCACTGGCCCGCAAAGATCACGCTAAAGACGACGAGGTTGCTGCTGGTGCTGACCCTGCCGGCATAGTGGGCAGGGAATGACGACACCATCAGCGGCATGTACTGGATGGGGCAGGCCCCCAGAAAGCCGAACAGCGGCCAGGCCACGGCGGGATGGAACGCAGGCAGGAACGCCAGCCAGCCGCAGACCAATGCGAACAGGAAGCTGGTGATGCCGGCCGTGCCGAATTCGCTGACGCCGATGCGGCGGAAGGCGCCCGAGATCACGCCGCTCAGCGCAAAGCCCAACGTCATGACTGCCGTCGTGGTGAGCTGGATGTCGGCGCGCGTCTCGGCGGCGATGCCGCCCACGTCGCGCAGCCAGGGGCCGATCCACAGCGTGATGCAGCCGATGAAGGCGAGCTGCTGGACGGACAGCAGCGGCTGGATGCGCCAGTAGAAGCCGTCGGTCAGGACGATGCCGGTGATGCGGAACTGCTCGCCGAGCGTGTCCTTGGAGCGGGTCGCGGCGCGCTCGGGCACGACGACGAACAGAATCGCCGCGGTGGCGAGGCAGAGGCCGGCCAGCCAGAAGAACAGGCCCTGCCAGGTCATGACCGACAGCGACCATTGCACGGGCAGCGTGGCGGCCATCGAGCCCAGCCCGCCCGCCATCATGTGCAAGCCGGTGATCACGCCCCAGCGCTGCGGCGGGTACCAGAGCGTGATGGCCTTGATGGCGGCCATCAATCCGCCGGCGAAGCCCAGCCCGATCAGCGCGCGCGCCAAAACCAGCTCGCCGAGCGAGAGGCTGAGACCGAACAACGCCGAGCCCAGCGCCGCCATGACCAGCAGGACCGCCTGCACGCGGCGCGGACCGTAGCGATCGAGCGTGACGCCCAGCACCGGCTGGCAGCCGGCGAAGAACAGGAAGAAAGCCGATGTGAGCAGCCCGAGGTCGCCCGCGGTGATGCCGATATCCCGTTCGAGATAGGGAAAGATCACCGCGTTCACGCCGCGGAAGATGTAGGACAGGAAATAGGCGAACGCGAACGGCAGGAAGACCCGCAGGAACAGCGTGGCGAAGGTCGGAGCGTTTCCGGTCATGTTTACATTGGCGCGAGGCGCGCTGGGCACCATATTCAACACGCCGGAGGGGGTCAAAAGCTATGGCCGAAGACCGCAAGGTGCCGTCTACCGCAGGTGCGAACGAGATCGACGCCTTCGTGCGCGCGGTCGAGCGCCTGCCGGCCAACCGCACGCCCGGCAGCCGCGGCCGCCTGCTGTTCGGCATGGACGCCACGGCGAGTCGGGAATCGACCTGGGACCATGCCTGCACCATCCAGGGCGAGATGTTCGTGGCCGCGCAGGCGCTGGGCGGCCTCGACGTGCGCCTGGCCTTCTATCGCGGCTTCGACGAATTCAAGGTCAGTCGCTGGACCTCCGACGGCCGCGAGCTGGCGCGCCTGATGAGCGCGGTACGCTGCCTGGCCGGCCGCACGCAGATCGGTCGTCTGCTGCGCTATGCCGGCGAGCAGCGGCGCGAGAGCCGGCTCGACGCCGTGATCTTCGTCGGCGACTGCTGCGAGGAGGATGTCGACGCCATCGGCCACGAGGCGGGCCAACTGGGCCTGCTCGGCCTGCCGGTATTCGTGTTCCAGGAAGGCGAAGACCGCACGGCTTCACGGATATTTCCGCAGATCGCCAAGCTGACGCGCGGCGCCTACTGCAAGTTCGACCGCTCGAGCCCGGACCAGCTCAAGCGTCTCCTGGGGGCGGTCGCCGCCTATGCCGCGGGCGGCCGCTCGGCGTTGCTTAAGTACGGCAAGGAACAGGGCGGCGCCGCGGCGCTGCTGACCAACCAGATGAAGTGATCATATCTGGGTCGGCGGGCACCCACTTATTCGTGAGGCGAGCCCAAACACTTCCAACAACGCCGTCATCCCGACCGGAGCCGAGCGTAGCGAGGCGCAGTGGAGGGACCTTTTCTGTTGCCTCGGCGACAAGACGAGGTCCCTCGACTACGCCGCCCGTTGGGCGGCTTCGCTCGGGATGACGGAAAAATAATCACGTGCGATCGCCGTGGGGGCCTCAGCCGGGACGGCGGGGTGGAGGCACACTTAAGTATTATTCAGATTCACACTTGACATTTACTTAAGTACCTCTATCTTCCTCCTGCACCCTAGGAGGATCGACATGGATGGACCCGGACGCCCCTCGCTCTACAAGCCGGAATTCGCCGAGCAGGCCTTCGAGCTTTGCCTGGCCGGCGCCACCAACCGCGACCTCGCCGACACGTTCGAGGTCGGCCGCAGCACGA
>DATHNU010001096.1:0-2968 GCA_035485695.1 Reyranella sp.
TCTCCTTCTCCGGCGGCTGCGGCATGACCTCGAGCTGGGTCACCGATGCGGCACCCTGGCGATTCGACGTGCCGACGCAGTCCGAACCGGTGTCGCCGCCGCCGATCACGATGACATGCTTGCCCTTGGCGCTCAGCGTGCCCTTGGGCGCGGCGCGCGCCTCGTCATCGCCGGCGACGCGCTTGTTCTGCTGGACGAGGAAATCCATGGCGAAATGGATGCCGGAGAGGTCGCGGCCCGGCACCTCGAGGTCGCGCGGCCATTCGGCGCCGCCGGTCAATGCGACAGCGTCATAGCCCTCGAGCAGCGACTTGATGGAAAGGGTGGCGCCGACCTCGACTCCGGTGCGGCACTCGACGCCCTCGGCCTCCATCTGGCGCATGCGCCGGTCGATCAGGCGCTTCTCCATCTTGAAGTCGGGGATGCCATAGCGCAGCAGGCCGCCGATGCGGTCGGCCTTCTCGAACAGGGTGACGGCGTGGCCGGCGCGCGCCAGTTGCTGGGCGCAGGCCATGCCGGCCGGCCCGGAGCCGACGACGGCGACCCGCTTGCCGGTCTTGCGGGCCGGCGCCAGCGGGACGATCCAGCCCTCGTCCCAGCCGCGATCGACGATCGAGCACTCGATCGACTTGATGGTGACCGGGTTGTCGTCGATATTGAGCGTGCAGGCGGCCTCGCAGGGCGCCGGACAGATGCGGCCGGTGAACTCGGGGAAGTTGTTGGTCGAATGCAGGACCTCAAGCGCCTCTTGCCAGCGGTCACGGCGCACCAGCTCGTTCCAGTCGGGGATCAGGTTGTTGACCGGGCAGCCGTTGTGACAGAACGGAATGCCGCAATCCATGCAGCGCGCACCCTGCCGCGATACCTCGGCAGCCGGCAGCGGCAGCACGAATTCCTTCCAGCTCTTCAGGCGCTTCTCGACCTTCTCGTAGGGCCGGTCCTTGCGCTCGATTTCCAGAAAGCCGGTGGGCAGGCCCATCGCCTACTCCGCCGCGACGGCCTTCGCCGCCGCGCGCTCACGCGCCTGCAGGAGCGCGCGCTTGTAATCCTTGGGCATCACCTTGATGAAGCTCTTCAGCGCGTTGTCCCAATCCTCGAGGAGCTCGCGCGCCCGGGCGCTGCCGGTGTGCAGATGGTGGCGTTCGACCAGGATACGCAGGCGCTCGGCGTCGAAGCGCAGCATGTCGCCCATGCCGTTGTCGTCGACGCTCAAAGCCCGCTGGTGCGGCCGCGCCGGATCTTCCTTGTCGCCCAAAGCGACTGAAACCGGCTCAAGCTCGACCATGGACGGGTTGCACAGCTCGCCGAAGCGCGCCTTGGGATCGTAGACATAGGCGACGCCGCCCGACATGCCGGCCGCGAAGTTGCGCCCGGTGTCGCCCAGCACGACCACGACGCCGCCGGTCATGTATTCGCAGCCATGATCGCCGGTCCCCTCGACGACGGCGACCGCGCCCGAGTTGCGCACGGCGAAGCGCTCGCCGGCAACACCTTCGAAATAGGCTTCGCCGCCGATCGCACCGTAGAGCACGGTATTGCCGACGATGATGTTCTCCAGCGGATCGCGCCGGCACCCCTTGGGCTGACGCACGACGACCCGGCCGCCCGACAGGCCCTTGCCGACATAGTCGTTGGCGTCGCCTGCAAGGTCGAGCGACACGCCGCGCGCCAGGAAGGCGCCGAAGCTCTGGCCGGCGGTGCCTGACAGCTTCACCGAGATCGTGTCCTCGGCCAGGCCGGTGTGGCCGGTGCGCATGGCGACCTCGCCCGACAGCATGGCGCCCACGGTACGATTGACGTTGCCGATCGGCAGCTCGACCAGCACCGGCTCGCCCCTGTCGAGCGCCGGCTGGGCGGCTTCGATCAGCCTGTGATCGAGCGCCTTGTCGAGCCCGTGATCCTGGCGCTCGCTGTTCCAGATGGCCACGCCCGGGCGCGCCGGCGCGACATACAGCAGCTTCGACAGGTCGACGCCGCCTGCCTTCCAGTGATCGACGGCATTGCGCATGTCGAGCCGGTCGACCCGGCCGATCATGTCGTTCAGGGTCCGGAAGCCCAGGCGCGCCATGATTGCGCGCAGCTCTTCGGCCACGAAGAAGAAGTAGTTGATGACGTGCTCGGGCTGGCCGGTGAAGCGCTTGCGCAGCACCGGATCCTGGGTCGCCACGCCGACCGGGCAGGTGTTGAGGTGGCACTTGCGCATCATGATGCAGCCGGCGGCAATCAGCGGCGCCGTGGCGAAGCCGAACTCGTCGGCGCCCAGCAGCGCGCCGATGGCGACGTCGCGGCCGGTACGCAGCCCGCCATCGACCTGCACGGCGATGCGGCCGCGCAAGCCGTTCAGCACCAGGGTCTGCTGGGTCTCGGCCAGGCCAATCTCCCAGGGCGAGCCCGCGTGGGTGAGCGAGGTGAGCGGCGAGGCGCCGGTGCCGCCCTCGAAGCCCGAGATGGTGACATGGTCGGCGCGCGCCTTGCTGACGCCCGCCGCCACCGTGCCGACGCCCACTTCGGAGACCAGCTTCACCGAGACGCGGGCCTTCGGGTTGACGTTCTTCAGATCATGGATGAGCTGGGCCAGGTCCTCGATCGAATAGATGTCGTGGTGCGGCGGCGGGCTGATCAGGCCCACGCCCGGTGTCGAGTGGCGCACCCGGGCGATGTTCTTGTCGACCTTGTGGCCGGGCAGCTGGCCACCCTCGCCCGGCTTGGCGCCCTGCGCCATCTTGATCTGCAGGTCGTCGGCATTCACCAGGTACTCGGCCGACACACCGAAGCGGCCCGACGCCACCTGCTTGATGGCCGAGCGCATGGAATCGCCGTTGGGCAACGGCTTGAAGCGGTCGGACTCCTCGCCGCCCTCGCCGGTGTTCGACTTGCCGCCGATGCGGTTCATGGCGATGGCGAGCGTGGTGTGGGCCTCGCGGCTGATCGAGCCGAAGCTCATGGCGCCGGTGGCGAAGCGCTTGAC
>DATHNU010001097.1:0-9157 GCA_035485695.1 Reyranella sp.
GCTGTGCGAGACAGTGATTGCCGTGGCGCCCGAGGCGGTCGTCACCTTGACGCCGCGCCCGCACAATTCGCGATAGATCGGCCGTTCGGCCCCTGCCGGATGGATCTGCAGCCATTTGAGGCCGGGCGACTTGCGCAGGACGGTCTCGAAGCCGGCGAGCTCGGGCGTGGGATTGTCCTTGCTCGAGCGGCCGGTAACCTCGCGCGTCATGAAGGCGATGTCGGCCTTGCAGGGGCCATCGGCCGCAAGCGCCTCCTCGGCCGTGCGGAAGACGAGGCCTCCCGCGGGAATGGCGGCCTCGATACGGGAGCCCCACGTTTTGAACGCGTGGGTGGAGAGCAGCAGGGTGAACGGGCGGGTCATGCCCGCCGAGACTAGCTCAGGCAGCCAGGAATTCGTTCCACTTCTCCGTATAGTATTCGAGGTTCTTGGGCCGCGTGTTCCACACGAAGACGCGCTCGGCGCGGTCGGCCAGCGAGCCGCCGTCGCGGCCCTCGCCGCCATAGACCTCCTTCACCAGCTTGGGATCGAGGTATTTCTCGTAATTGTTGACGGTCGAGAAATAGCCGATCTCCGACTGGCGAGCGCCGGGATAGCCTTCCATCCAGTAGTTCAGCCATTCGTAGCAGGCGTCGAGGTTCTTGCTCTCGGCGGCGATGCCGTAACCGTTGCACCAGGCGCGATAGCCTTCCTTGGCGACCGCGTAGTGCATCGGGATGCCCTTGCTGGCGACCTCGACGACCACCGGCCACCAGGCGTCGGCGATCCAGACCTCTTCCGAGGCCATCAGGTTGACCAACTCGCCATAGGCCTTCCACATGGCGCGGAAGTGGCCTTCCTTCTTCTTCTCCTTGAGGAAGGCGACCACGGTGTCGACCTCCTTCTCGCTCATGTTGCTGATGTCCTTCGGGTCGAGCAGGCCGAGTGCCCGCATGCCCATGGCAGCGTTCAGCATGCCCAGCCAGTCGATGCCGAACATCGCCACCTTGCCGCGCCATTTGGGATTGAACAGTTCGCCCCACGACAGCGTGTTGTTCTCGGCCGGGATCTTGCCTGCGTTGTAGCCGATCGAATCCATCTGGAAGAACATCGGCGCGAACGACACCTTGGTGCGCGCCTCGTCGAGATACATCATGCGCCCGGGATTGGCGCCGTAGCCCAATGGCGCGGTCGGCGTGGCGCGGCCGTCCTTCAGGAGCGCGTTGAGCTTCGACCAGTTGGGCAGCCGCGAGATGTCGATCGGCTGCAGCAGCTTCTCGCTGTTGGCGTAGGCGGCGAACGGCGCGTCGAGCAGGACGCAGTCGACGGGCGCGGTGCGCAGGCGATCGACCCGCACCTGGGTCGAAGGATTAACGAAAGCCTTGGGCGCTATGCCGGTGCGCTTGCCGAACTCGCCCAAAATGGCCTCCCGCATATCGTAGCTGGCGCCCGCCAGGTTGATCTGCTTGGCCTGGGCGTTGGCGGGACGGATGAGCGCCGGCGCGGCCAAGGTCGAAGCGCCGGCGGCGGCCAGCAGGTGGCGGCGTCTGATCAGCATGTCCTGTCTCCTATGCGCTTGAAGATTTCTTGAGGCTGGTCGATCGCCGCATGGCCCAGAAGGCCACGGTGAAAAACAAGACGGCGATGAGAGAGAAAAAGGTGGTGGTCGTGCCGACGGCATAGATCTCGGGCGTGAGCTGGCGGTCGAGCTGGGCCATGACGGCGAGCGGCAGGGTGGCGTCGGGACCCGTGGTGAACATGCTGCGGGCGTATTCGTCATAGGAGAGCGAAAAGCCGAACAAGCCGGCGCCGATCACGCCGGGCAGGACCAGCGGCAGGGTGATGCGGCGGAAGGTCGTGAGCCGCGAGGCGCCCAGGGTCAGTGCCGCCTCCTCGACCTTCTTGTCGAAGCGGTTGAAGACCGCGAGCATGGTCAAAAAGCCGAACGGCAGGGTCCACGAGACCTGGACCAGGAAGGTCGTGGTGTCCCACGACAGCTCGACGCCCATCAGCCGCATCATGATGGCGAAGCCGAAGCCCACCAGGATGCCGGGCGCCATGATGCCCAGAAGCATCAGGTAGAAGAACCAGCCGTTGCCGCGGAACTGGCCGCGCATGGCCTGCGCCGCCATCACCGAGAGCACGATGGTGGTGGCCGAGCAGGCGAGCGCGAGCAACGAGGAGCGCACCAGCGGCGGCTTGAAATCGTTCATGACGGTGGCGCGCCACAGCTCCTCGTACCAATGGAGCGAGGTGCCGTTCATGGGGAAGGTCGTGCCGCCCGTCGGGCCGCTGAAGGACAAGAGGCCCAGGGTGAAGATGGGCAGCCACTGGTAGGCGAGGAAGACCAGGGTGATCGTGCCCAGGATCCAGCTGGTCAGGCTGAGGCGGCCTTTCCAGCCGATTCTTGGCCACCCGATCATCGCTCGGCCCCCAGGCGTCGGATATCGACGACGCGCAGTGCCACCACGACGCCTACCAGCATGCAGATCATCAGCAGCACCGCGACCACCGAGGCGGCGCGGATCTGCGAGCCTTCATAAAAAAGCAGGACGAGGTTGGAGAGCAGCGCGTGCTTGTTGCCGCCGATGGTGGCCACGGTGGCGAAGTCGGACATGACGTTGAGGAAGACCAGCACCTGGCCGATCACCACGCCGGGCAGGGTGAGCGGAAAGGTGATGCGGCGGAAGACGGTGAGGGGCGTGGCCTTGAGCGTCATTGCCGCTTCGCGAAGCTGCGGGGCGACGGCGTTCAGCATGTAGACTACCGGCCCTGCCGCCAGCATGGTATAGAGCGAGACCTGCGCCATGGTGATGCCGGTGAGCGAATAGAGGAACGCCTCGATTGGCGAGTTGGTCGCGCCGACGAACATCAAGGTCTGGTTGATCACGCCGTTGACGCCCAGGAACGGCACCCAGGCGATGGCGCGAATCAAGGTGCTGGTCCAGAACGGAACGATGAAGGCCAGGAACAGCACCGTGCGCCAGCCCGGACTCTTGACCTTCATCACCAGGAAGTAGGCGATGCAGTAGCCCAGCACGCCGGTGACGGCCATCAACGTCGCGGTATGGACGATCGTGCTCAGCGCCAGCTTGAGATAGGTCTGGTTGGCGAAGAACTTGGCGTAGTTGTCGAAGGTGAGCGGGCTCGCCGTCGAGAAGGCCCGGCCGCCCCAGAACGACACCCAGACCAGCAGCACGATCGGCACGACCACGACGCCCAGCATCCAGGCCGCCGCCGGAACGGCCAGCCAATAGCTGGCGGGCGAGCGGATCCGGATGGTGCTCATCCGCCCGCCCCGGCATGCAGGACCGAGGCATCGGCCGCCCAGCCCAGCACCGTTTGTTGCCCCGGCACGATCCGCGCGGCGTGGGCACCGAACTGATCGTATTTCAGGACCTCGCCGTCCGAACGCTCGAAGACGTGTCGGCGGACCGCGCCGAAATACTCCACCGCCGTGCACACCGCCGACAGGCGATTGACGTGACGGTCGAAGACCGCGTCGGTGACCAGCTCGGCACGCACCGAGAAGGACACCTCACTGCCCAGCAGCGGCGCCGGCCCGACAAGCGGCCGAGGCACGAGGAACGTGCCGACCGGCGTTTCGATGCGGAGCATGCCGGCCAGCAACTCCTTCACGCGGCCGCGAAAGACGTTGTTGCCCTGCACGAAGCCCGCGACGAAGGCGGTCGCCGGGCGTTGCAGGATCTCCTCCGGCGGGCCCTGCTGCTCGATGCGCGCATGGTTCATGACCACGACCAGATCGCCCAGCGAGAAGGCCTCGTTCTGGTCGTGCGTCACCCAGATGAAGGAAATGCCGGTGCGCTGCTGCAAGAGCTTCAGCTCCAGCATCACTGTCTCGCGCAGGGAATAGTCGAGCGCGCCGATCGGCTCGTCGAGCAGCAGGATGCGCGGCTCGGTGATCATGGCGCGCGCCAACGCCACCCTCTGGCGCTGGCCGCCCGACAGGCTGGCGGGCTTGCGATCGGCGAGAACGTCGATCTCGAAGGATTTCAGGATGTGCTGCACGCGCTGGGCGATCTCGGCCTTGGGCTTCTTCAGCATCTCGAGGCCGAAGCCCACCTGCTTGGCCACGGTCATGTGCGGGAACAGGGCGAAGTCCTGGAACATCATGGCGATGTCGCGCTGCCACGGCGGATCCTTGGTCGCCTCCTTGCCGCCGATCAGGATGTCGCCGTCGTCCGGCTCCTCGAGGCCGGCGATGCAGCGCAAGGTCGTGGTCTTGCCGCAGCCCGACGGTCCCAGCAGGCAGACGAACTGGCCCTTGCTCACTTTCAGCGAGACGCCGTCGACGGCGGTGAAGTCGCCGTAGCGCTTGCGGATGTTTATCAGCTCGAGATCGAGCTGCGGTCTTGCCATGGCCGGCGCGGCGGCATCCTTGACGGGATCGTGCGCCAGGGCGTCCACGTCACGCCGCCGCGGCGAGATTCCGCCGGCTGCGCATCAGGGGCTGAATGCGCTGGCCGAACTGTTCGACGCCGATGACGAAATCGTCGAAGGTCAGCATGACCCCGGCGAGGCCGTCGATCTCCGACATCTCGTCGAGCATGCGGGCCACCGACGCGTAGGAACCGATCAGCCGCGAGCCGCTGTTGGGCAAGGGCTCGCGCCGGCGGATGCGGCCGGCCGTGGAATTGTCGGCGGCGTACTTGTCGGCGCCGGCCTGGGCGCGGCTCCAGCTCAGCGCATCGAGATCGGTGCCGGCCTTGTAGTGCTCCCACTTGGCCATCGCCGCCTCGTCGGTCTCGTCGGCAATGATCAGGGTGAGCGCCAGCGCCTTGGTGTCGGTCCCGGCGGCCGTCGTGCAGGCCTTCAGCCGCGCCACCGAATCGGCACAGTCGCGCGGATCGTTCATCTGGCCATTGCCGCTGCAGAAATTGTAGGCGCAGTGCTTGGCAGCGAAGGCCATGCCGGCATCGCTGGTGCCGGCGCAGATCATGGGGATCGGCCGCGACGGCAGCGGCCCCAGCCGGCAGTCGTTCATGGTGTAGTACTTGCCCTTGAGGTCGGACTGGCCGCGGGCCCACAACTCCGACATCACGGTGGCGTACTCGTCGAGCGCGTCGTAGCGGTACTTGTAGTGCTCGTCGCCCGGCCAAATGCCCATCTGGTCGTACTCGGCCTTCTGCCAGCCGGTGACCAGGTTCACGCCGAAGCGGCCGTGGCTGATCGAATCGATGGTCATCGCCATGCGCGCCGTCAGCGGCGGCGGCATGGTGAGCACGGCGACCGTGGCATAGAGCTCGATGCGGCTGGTGATCGAGGCCAGGCCCGCCATCAGGGTGAAGGATTCGAGATTGTCGTCCCAGTAACGCGACTTGCCGCCGAAGCCGCGCAGCTTGATCATCGACAAAGCGAAGTCGAAGCCATAGCGCTCGGCCCGCAACACGACCTCGCGGTTGAGATCGAAGCTCGGCGTATATTGCGGCGACGTCGAGGAGATCAGCCAGCCATTGTTCCCGATGGGAATGAAGACGCCGATTTCCATCCTGTCTCCCTGCGTGGTCTCAGCCGTACTGCATTGCAGCAACTCCCATGCCACCTGCACGGAACGCATCGGTATTCATCGCTTCAGGGAGTTTCCGCCAGTTTAAGCGCGGCCTGCGCTCACCGAACCGGCCGCCATAGGCGTCGTCGCCGGCGCGGAAAGCAGTCCTGGAATAAGTACGCACCATTGAGGGGGTACGCGAATTCCCGACGTCAGGCGTGGTGCCTTGCCCGGAAAGAGGCAGTCTGCTCGACGGACGCGCGAAGGCAGGCGACCTCGTGGCCGGCTGCGATCGACGCCAGTTGCGGAATCTCGGTCGAGCAGACCGCTTCGGCCATGGGACAACGATCGATGAAGGCGCAGCCGGGAGACACCAAGGCGGCACTCGGCGGGTCGCCGCGCACCGTTCCGTGCTCGGTCACCCGCCGCCCTTTCAGCCGCGGCGCCGCCGCCAGCAGAGCGCGCGTGTAGGGATGCGTTGGCGCGGCGAATACGGCCCTGGCCGGCCCCGTCTCGACGATGCGGCCGAGATACATGATCGCCACCCGATCCGAGAGCCGTTCGACGACCGACAGGTCGTGGGAAATGAACAGATAGGTGAGGGAAAATCGTTCCCGCAAATCCAGCAGTAAATTGAGCACCGTTGCCTGCACCGACATGTCGAGGCCCGATGTCGGCTCGTCGAGGACGACGATGCGCGGCTGCAGCAGGAGGATGCGGGCGAGCGCCACGCGCCGGAGCTGCCCGCCGGAGAATTCGTGCGGGTAACGACGGCCCCAGGCCGGCTCGAGACCGACCGCCGACAGCATCGCCGCCACAAGCTCGCGCCGCTCGTCGCGATCGCCGACGCCGTGGATCTTGAGGCCCTCTTCCAGGGTGCGGCCGATGTTCCACCACGGATCGAGCGCCGCGCCGGCATCCTGGTGGACGTATTGGATCACCTTGCGCGCGCGCCGCGCCGCTTCGGGCAACAGGCCGCCCACCGGACGGCCGTCGAGCAGGATTTCGCCGGCGCTCTCGCGTTGCAGGCCGAGGATGGTGCGGCCCAAGGTGGTCTTGCCGCAGCCCGATTCGCCCACCAAAGAGAGGATCTCGCCTTCCCGCAGGTCGAGGCTGACCTTCCTCACCGCCTGCACCGGCGGCACCGTCTTGCGCAAAAAGCCCTTGCTGCCGCCCAGCTGCACGGAGATCTCGTGCAATCTCAGGATCGGCGGGGCGTTCATGCGTATTGCACGCAGCGTACTTCGGCGCCTGTGCCCGAGCGGCCCTGCGGCGGCTGGCCGGTGCTGCAGATGGCGCGGACGTCGGCGCAGCGCGGCGCGAAGCGGCAGCCGGGCGGCGGCTTGAGCGGCGACGGCACCGAACCCGGAATGCCAGTGAACGTCGTGGCGCGGTCGGGATGGCAGGCGAGCAACGCCCGCGTATAGGGATGTGCCGGCGCGTCGAGAATCGGCAGCACCGAACCCGCCTCGACCGTCTGGCCGGCATAGATGACGCAGAGATCGTCGCACAGCTCGGCTACGACGCCGAAATCGTGGGTCACGAACAGCAGCGAGATGCCGAACTCGCCCACCAGTTCGCGCAGCAGCAGCAGGATCTGGTGCTGGGTCGTGACATCGAGCGCGGTGGTCGGCTCGTCGGCGATCACCAGGCGCGGCGCACAGGCAAGGGCCGCAGCGATCAGCAGGCGCTGGCGCTGGCCGCCGGAGAATTGGTGCGGATAGCGCTCGAGCGCCGTCTCGGGATCGGGCACCTGCATGCGCCGCAGCAGGCCGACCAGGCGGCCGACATGGCGCTTCCGCCGTTCGCCGCCGCGGCTGCCATCATCCGGCGCGTGCCAGCGCATGACCTCCAGCAACTGGCTGCCGACCTTGAACACGGGATTGAGAGCGAGCAGCGGGTCCTGCGGAATGAAGCCGATGCGGCTGGAGCGCACGTCCCGATTCAGCTCGTCCTCGCTGAAGACCAGCAAGTTCTCGCCTTCGAACCAGATCTCGCCCTGCTCGACGCGCGCGCCCTTGGGCAGGATGCCCATGATGGCGCGAATGAGGGTGGACTTGCCGCAGCCCGATTCCCCCACCACGCCCAGGATGCGACCACGCTCGAGCTCCAGCCCGACATCGTCGAGCACGCGCGCGACGCCCTCGTCGGTCCGGATCGACACTTTCAGCCCGCGCACGGAGAGCAAGGGCATCATCGGGCCCACCTCATCTGGACCGCCGGATGCGGGGATCGACGAGATCGCGCAGCCCGTCGCCTAAAAGGTTGAAGCCCATGACGGTGATCAGGATGGCGAGGCCGGGGAAGGTCGCATACCACCAGGCGCGCGGCAGGTAGGTGCGGCTTTCGGCGATGGTCAGGCCCCAGTCCGGCGCCGGCGGCGTCGCGCCCATGCCCAAAAAGCCCAGGACGGCGGCGACCAGGATGGTGAAGCCGAGGCCGATGGTGGCGCGCACGATCACCGGCGAGAGGGCATTGGGCAGGATGTGCAGGAAGACGATGCGGCCGGACCCGGCGCCGACGCCACGCAGGGCGTCGACGAACAGCGAGGACGAGAGCCGGCGCGTCTCGGCATAGACGATGCGGGTGAAGAACGGCCAGTAGGTGAGCGACAGCGCCAGCATCGCGCTTTCGAGCGAGGGCGACATGAGCTGCGCCAGGGCGAGCGCCAGCACGAGCTGTGGAATGGCCAGCACGACGTCGGTGACCCGCATGATCGTCTCCGACAGCCAACCGCCGCGGAAGCCGGCGATCAGGCCGAGCGGAACGCCGATCAGCATGGCGACCGAGACCACGGTGAGCGCGATGGCGAGCGCCCCACGGGCACCGAGGATGACGCGCGAAAAGATGTCCCGGCCGAGATTGTCGGTGCCGAAGAGAAAGTCCGCACTGGGCGGCTTCAGACGGCGGGCGAGATGCGAGGCGGCGGCGTCCCCCGGGTAGGGCGCGAGCAGCGGCCCCAGGATCGCGATCAGCAGCACGACGAGCACGATGCCGAGCCCCAGCATCGCCGGCAGGTCGCGCGTGAGCTTGCGCAGGATCTGGCTCATCCGCGCTCCATCAGGCGCGGGTCGAGCAGGCCATGCACCACGTCGACCAGGATATTGACGGCGGCGTAGACGGTGCCGACCAGCAGGGTCACCGCCAGCATCACCTGGCGATCGCCGGTCAGGATCGCCTGCACGGTGTAGCTGCCGATGCCCGGCCAGTCGAAGATCGCCTCGACGACCACGCCGCCGGCGATCAGGCCGCCGAACAGCAGGCCGATCTGGGTCACGGTCGCGGTGATCGAGTTGCGCAACACGAAGATCCAGACCAGCCGCAGCCAGCGGTAGCCCATGGCGCGTTCGTAGAACACGAAGTCCTGCTGCAAGGTGTCGAGCATGCCGGCGCGCGTGAAGCGCACGATGGTGGCAAGGCCGCCCAGGGAGAGCGTGAGGGCCGGCAGCGCCAGATGCCTGAGTGCATCGCCAAACGCGTCCCAGCGGCCGGCGATCAGGCAGTCGATCGTCAGGAAGCCGGTCACCCGCTCCGGTCGCGGCAGGGTCGAGGTGAGATCGCCGCGCAGCGGCAGCCAGCCGAGCTGCATGGAAAACAGGAGCTGCATCATGATGGCGACCCAGAACGCAGCAAGCGCGATGCCCATCACCGAGAAGATGCGCAGCACGT
>DATHNU010001098.1:0-2252 GCA_035485695.1 Reyranella sp.
TGGCCTGCCGCGCACCCGTCGGCTAGCCTGTGGTCATGGATGAACCCGCCTTGGTCAGGCGCCTGACCACGATCATTTCCGTCGACGTCGTCGGGTTCAGCACCATGTCGGCGCGCAACGAGGAGCATGCGCTCGACCTCCTCGGCGCCCGCATGGCCACGACCGAAACTATCGTGAAGCATCACCGCGGCCGTGTCTTCAAGCTGACGGGCGATGGGATGCTCGCGGAGTTCGTGAGCCCGGTCGAGGCGGTGCGGGCCGCGCTCGAGATCCAGGAATCGATGCGCTCGGCCAACGCCACGGCCGACCAGGACAACCAGCTCGTGCTGCGCATTGGCGTCAACCTTGGCGACGTCGTGGAAAGCGGCGACGACCTGATGGGCGATGCCGTGAACGTCGCGGTGCGCCTGGAATCAATCGCGCCGCAGGGCGGCATCTGCGTGTCGGCCTCGATCTACGAGCAGATCGTCGGCAAGCTCACCCTCGGTGCCGAGGACATGGGCGAACAGCACGTCAAGAACATCCCCCGTCCCATCCATGCCTACCGGCTCACGCCGGGCGGCAAGACGCCGATCGTCACCGCGCCGGTTCCGCCGCCGCCGCGCCAGGTGCCGTCACGTCTCCTCGCCATTGCCGGCAGCGGCGTAGCCGTCGTAGCCGTCGTAGCCGTCGTGGCAATCGCCGGCGCCTGGCTGCT
The DNA here is from genome assembly GCA_035485695.1 of Reyranella sp. GTDB lineage: Bacteria > Pseudomonadota > Alphaproteobacteria > Reyranellales > Reyranellaceae > Reyranella. Next base: position 698 of record DATHNU010001098.1, read on the forward strand.
GCACGAGAAGGCGGAACCAGCGGCCCCGGCTGCCCAAGTGGCGACTTCGGCGCCAGCAAGCCCGGCGACGCCGCCCCCTTCCGGCGCCGCGCCGCCCGCCGCGTCGGCCGTTCCCGCCACGCCACCCGCTTCCGATCCCAACGAAATGCCGGCCCCGACCCTGGACCCCGCCGCCACCGGCCCGCGCATCTATGACGCCGCCGATGTCCCGTTCGTGCCCGACTTTCGCCGGCGAGCGCTCGAGAATTACGCCCAGGCCGAAGGCTCCAAGGCGATGGCGATCAATGTGCGCGGCTACTTCTCCGTCGCGACACGTCGCGTTGACGATCCGACCGCCCGCCGCATCGCCCTCGAGGAATGCACCAAGCTCGTGCGTCGCGAGGTGCCGGTCGTCCGGCCGATCGACCGCTGCATGACATACGCGGTCGGCAACAACGTCGTCTGGTCGTACCGCCCGCCCCCCTTGCCGCCGCCGCCCTACGTTCCGGCCGCACGGCCGTCGCCCGCCATCCCGTTCGATCCCGCCACGGTACCTCTCTTGATGGGGGAGACTGCGCGCAAGAATCTCACCGATCACTACACGACATCCGACCGAAAGCGGGCGCTGGTGCTGGGCCGCGATCATTTCGACTGGTGGTCGCCAAGCGAAACCGAAGCCGACGCCATCAAGCGCAACCTGCAGGTTTGCGGCCACCTGACCGGGCGGCCCTGCGTCGTCTATGCCGTCGAGGATCAGGTGCTCGTGCAAACGCCCAAGCTCCATAAGCCCATCAACATCTTCACGCCGCAGTCGATGACCGGTCTCGACGCCCGCCAGCAGGAGGCGGTTGATCGCTATCTGGTAGCCAACGATTGGCGGGCGCTCGCGCTGGCACGCAACGGTCGCCTGGGCATCGTCTCCGGCCGGGCCAGCGAGAATGCGGCGACGAGCGACGCCATCAACGAGTGTGCGCGGGCCGGCGGCACGGAGTGCGCCATCCTGGCCATCGGCCCGTTCGTGGTCGCGCCGAAATAGGCGCCGTCAGTCGGCCAGCGCCGCCCCGAAGCGCTTGGCGACCTCTTCCAGCATGACCTCCGAGGCGCCGCCGCCGATCGACTGGACCCGCGCGTCCCTCGCCATGCGCTCGACCGCCGTCTCGCGCACGAAGCCCATGCCGCCATGGAACTGCACGCAATCGTAAAGCACCTGGTTGACCAGATCGCCGGCCAGCGCCTTCACCATCGAGACCTGGGCCACGCAATCCGTCCCTTGGGCATCGAGCCACGCCGTGTGATGCACGAGCTGGCGTGCCGCCTCGACCTCCGCCAGCCGGCGCGAAAGACGCTGGCGGATCGCCTGCTTGTCCCACAGTGGCTGCCCGAAGGCCTTGCGGTCGTTCACATGCTCAAAGGTGAGCCGCAGGGCCTCGCGCGCCTCGGCCATGGCCATCGCGCCGATCACCAGCCGCTCGGTCTGGAAGTTGGCCATGATGGAATAGAAGCCGCGATTGGGCTCGCCCAGCACGTTCTCGGCCGGTATCCGGCAATCCTCGAAGATCAGCTCAGCCGTATCGGA
>DATHNU010001099.1:0-3170 GCA_035485695.1 Reyranella sp.
CGCCAGGCCGTCGGTGATCTCGGCAATGCTGCGGCGGGTCACGTTCTCCGTGATCATGAAGCCGTCGCCGCCCATTTCCTGGGCCGCCTCCCCCATCTCCGCGGCAACGCTGTCGGGCGTGCCGACGAAGTCGATGCCGCCGGTCGCGGGATCGGTCAGCATCTCGCGCAGCGTGGTCCGGCCGGTGCCGCTGGTCATCAATGCGGTCTGGCCGCGCGAGGCATTGGTCTTGACCTCGGGCAGCGGCTCGTCGAGTGGGAACCTGGAGAAATCGACGCCGCTCAGGAAGGACAGCCGGGCCAAGCGGTGCTCCAGGTTGCGGCTGAGGGCGGCGTCGGCCCGCGCCTTCTTGGCCAGGGCCTCTTCCCGCGTCTCGCCCAGCACGATGCCGACCGAGAACATCACCTTGCAATGGTCGGGATGGCGGCCGTGCCGTGCCATGCGCTGCCGCACGTCGTCGCGATAGCGCTTTGCTTCAGCAGCGCCGCGGCATACGGCGACGATGGTATCGGCGTATTTCGAGGCGAACTCGCGGCCCGCGGGCGACATGCCGGCCTGGCAGATCACCGGGCGGCGCTGCGGGCCGGGCGGCATGTTGAGGGGGCCGCGCGAGCTGAAGTATTTGCCGACGAACTCGATGGGATGGACCTTGCGGAAATCGGCATACATGCCGGTCTCCGGATCGGCGACCACGGCGTCCGGCTCCCACGACTGCCAGAGCCGATCGACAACCTGGATCCACTCGTCGGCGATCTCGTAGCGCAGGTCGTGCTCGTGGTGGCGCTCGAGGCCGAAATTCTGCGCCGTGCGGTCGTTGTGCGCCGTCACGAGATTGAGGCCGACGCGGCCCTGGGTGAGGTGGTCGAGGGTCGCCCCGAGGCGCGCCGCGAGGTAGGGCGGATAGAAGCCGGTGGTCATGGTGGCGACGATGCCGAGATGGCTGGAACCCTGCGTCAGCAGGGGGACCAGCGGCATCGGATCGTGCTTGGGCACGGTGTAGGCATTGTGCAGATACCATTCCGGCGTTCCGCCGTAGGCGTCGGGCACGAAGGAGCCATCCTCGATCATCACGTAGTCGAAGCACGCCCGCTCCATCGCCCGGACAAGGTCGATGTAGAGGTCGGGCCGCATGTAGTCGGCGCCGATGGTGCCCGACCAGGGCTGGTTCCAGGCATGAACCGAATAGCCGCGTCCGACAAACCAGCCCATGTGAAACATCGAGCCCCTCCCCCCGAACGCCTTGCACGGCGTGTGCCATGCGCCCGGCCCGCCCGACAACCTCTGGATTGTCCGGGGCGACGCAAGGGCTCATGATCCCGGGAAAATCAAGATCGGATCAAAACCAAGATCGATCAAGCAGGAGGAACGGCATCATGAGGCCAAGGCATTCGCTATTCGCGTCCATCGGCGGCGCAACGTTTCTGGTTCTGGCCGGCGCGAGTTCCCTGTACGCCCAGCCCTTCGCGATCGTCGGCAACGACGAGAAGGTCCTGTGGGACAAGAAAGGCGATACGATCCTGTCGGCGCCGGGCAAGGATTCGGTGGTGATCCTCGATCTCGCCAATCCCGAGGCGCCGAAGATTGTTGCCAACCTGCCGCTTAAGAATTCGGTGGTCGGGCCGCCGGTGAATGTCGCCATCGATCCCACCAACTCGATCGCCCTGGTCGCCGACTCGGTCGACGTCGTGAAGGATGGCGACAAGCTGAAACAGGTCTTGGACGACAAGGTCTACGTCATCGACCTCAAAGCGACGCCACCCAAGCTCGCTGGCACCGTGACGGTGGGCAAGCAGCCGTCAGGACTCAGCTTCAATCCCGCCGGCAACCTCGCACTGGTCGCCAATCGCGGCGACAAGTCGATCGGCGTGCTGTCGGTCAAGGGTACGGACGTGAAGCTGATCGACACGATCGACATGGGCGACATCGTCTCGCACGTCGCCTTCACGCCCGACGGCAAACGCGCGCTCGCCGCCAAGTTCAACGCCCACAAGGTGGCGCTGCTCGACGTCAACGGCGACAAGGTCACCTACAACAAGCTCGACCTGCCGACCGGCCTGTGGCCCTACAATGTCGCGGTGGCGCCCGGCGGCAAGATCGCGCTCACTGCCGACAATGGCGGCGCCGGTTCCTCCGACGGCAGCGTCGACACGGTGAGCGTGGTCGACCTCGAGGCCAGCCCGCCGCGGATCATCGACCGCGTCGTGGTGGGCGACGGGCCGGAGGGCCTGGCCATCTCGCCCAAGGGCGACGTGGCGGTGGCGATCATCCTGGCCGGCTCGAACAACCCGAGCGCCTATTTCTACAAGCCCCATGGCAGCGTCTCGGTGCTGAGCATCGACGGCAAGAAGGTCACCAAGGTAGGCGACGTCGAAGTCGGCGGCCTGCCGGAGGGGGCAGCCTTCACGCCGGACGGAAAATACCTGCTGGTCGGCAATTACCTGGATTCGGACCTTTCGATCCTCAAGGTCGACGGCAGCAAGATCACCGACACCGGAAAGCGCTTCAAGCTGCCCGGCCATCCGGCCTCGGTGCGGATCGGCGAGCACTGACGGGCATTTCTGCCTGCATGGAACCGGACGAGCTCGCTCTCCTTCGGGAAGCGAGCCGCCGGCGGCAACACGCGGTCGAATTCGGCTGTGGCGCTTCGACCTTGCTGTTGCTGCGCAATGGCATCGGCGCCCTCGACTCGGTTGATTCCCAGCCAACCTGGGTGAAGCGCGTGAGCGATGAACCCGACGCCACCGAGGCGCTTCGCACAGGTCGGCTCAGGATGCATTGCGTCGATATCGGGCCCACCCGGAAATGGGGCCACCCGTTGGACGACGAGTCGAAGGCGAGATGGCCGCAGTACGCCCAGGCGGTGTGGCAGACGGCTCTGCCTCGGCCCGTCGATTTCGTCCTGATCGATGGAAGATTTCGCGTCGCCTGCGCCCTGATGGCACGCCTCAAGGCGCGGCCGGACGCGCTCGTTGCCTTCCACGATTTCTGGACGCGGCTAAGGGCGTACGGAGAAATCCTGCCGTTCTTCGACGCCGTCGAGCGCGCGGGCTCGCTCGCCATCCTGGCGCCGCGGCAGGATCTCGACCAGGCGCGGATCGAGACGCTGCTTCGGCACTATTCGAGCAACCCTGCCTGAGGCGTCAGGCTCGGGCCTTCGAAGTGAGTGCCAC
>DATHNU010001100.1:0-2671 GCA_035485695.1 Reyranella sp.
GGCGCATCCTGCGGCTGAAAGACATCGGGCGGGTCGAACTCGGCGCCCAGACCTACTCGCAGACCTCGAAGATAAACGGCAAGCAGAACGCCAGCATCGCCATCTACCAGCTTCCCGAAGCCAACGCGCTGGATGTCGCCAACTCGGTCAGAGCCAAGATGGCCACGCTCGCCAAGACGTTCCCGCCAGGCCTGGCCTACGACGTGCCGTTCGACACGACCAAGTTCGTGACGGCCTCGATCAACGAGGTGTTCATGACCTTGGGCGAGGCCGGCCTGCTGGTCCTGATCGTGATCGTGATCTTCCTGCAGGACTGGCGGGCCATGCTGGTGCCGGCGACCACGATCCCGGTGACGATCATCGGCGCCTTCGCCGCCATGGCGGCGCTCGGCTTCACCATCAACACGACGACCATGTTCGGCATCGTGCTGGCGATCGGCATCGTCGTCGACGACGCGATCGTGATCGTCGAGGGCGTGGCCCGTCATATCGAGCGCGGCATGACGCCCCACGACGCCGCCATCAAGGCGATGGACGAGCTGTTCGGGCCGGTCATCGGCATCACCCTGGTGCTGATGTCGGTGTTCCTGCCGGCGGCCTTCGTGCCCGGCCTGACCGGCAAGATGTTCGCGCAATTCGCGCTGGTCATCGCGGCGACCGCCTTCATCAGCGCCGTCAACGCAGCGACCCTGAAGCCGACGCAGTGCGCCATGTGGTTGCGGCCCGCTACGCCGCCGGAGAAGCGCAACTTCTTCTTCCGCGGCTTCAACAACGTCTACCAGCGTGTGGAGAACGGCTATGCCTGGCTGGTCGGCAGCATGGTGCGACACGCCGGCCTCATGGTGCTGCTCGCCCTCGTCCTGGCCGGCCTGGGCGGCTGGGGCGTCGCGCGGCTGCCCGGGGCGTTCATTCCCAACGAGGACCAGGGTTACCTGCTGATCGGCGTGCAGTTGCCCGACGGCGCCTCGCTGGAGCGCACCACCGCCGCCCTCGACCAGGTGAGCGCCATCGCCCAGGCGACGCCGGGCGTCGAGAATGTCGTGGCGCTGGCCGGCATGTCGGTGCTCGACAGCAACTCGGCGCTGGCCAATGCCGGGGTCGCCTATGTGATCCTGAAGGACTGGGGCGCGCGGGCCGGGCAGCCGGGCCAGGACCTGCGCTCGATCGTCATGCACATCGCGCACGAGACCCAGTCGCTGCAGGACGGCCGCGCCTTCCCGCTGGTGCCGCCGGCGATTCAGGGCATCGGCAATGCCGGCGGCTTCCAGATGCAGGTCGAGCAGCGCGACGGCAGCTTCGACTACGTCAAGCTGCAGAACGCCACGCAGAACGTGATCGAGCAGGCCGGCACCCAATCGGGCCTGGCCAACCTCGTCACGTCGTTCCGCGCCGGCGCGCCGCATGTGCGGGTCGAGATCGACCGCTCCAAGGCCGAGACCCTGAAGGTGTCGATCGGCGAGGTCTTCGACACGCTCTCGTCGTACCTGGGCTCGGCCTACGTCAACCGCTTCAACAAATTCGGCCTCACCCTGCAGGTCTTCCTGCAGGCCGATTCGCAGTACCGCACCAAGCCCGAGGACATATTGCGGCTGCAGGTGCGCAACGCCGACGGCCAGATGGTGCCGATCGGCGCCCTGGCGACGCTGAAGCAGGATTCGGGACCGCCACTGATCAGCCTCTACAATCTCTATCCGTCAGCCGCGATCGTGGGTGCGCCGGCCGAGGGTTTCAGCTCCGGCGAGGCGATCGACCTGATGGACCAGATCGCCAACCAGACCCTGCCGCCGGGCACCGGCTACGAATGGACGGCGATGTCCTACCAGGAGAACATCGTCGGCAACCAGCTGCTCTACGTCTTCGCGCTGGCCATTCTGCTGGTCTATCTCTGCCTGGCCGGTCAGTACGAGAGCTGGATCGCACCGCTCGCCGTGATCCTGGCCGTGCCGCTGGCGCTGATCGGCCCGGCGATCGCGCTGGGCAGCGTCGGCCTGGCCAACAACCTCTACACGCAGATCGGCCTGATGCTGCTGATCGCGCTCGGTGCCAAGAACGCCATCCTGATCGTCGAGGTGGCGCGCGACGCCCGCAAGGTCGAGGGCAAGCCGATCGTCGAGGCCGCCGTCGAAGCCGCCCGCACACGCTTCCGGCCGATCCTGATGACCTCGTTCGCCTTCATCCTGGGCGTGGTGCCGTTGGTGACCGCAACGGGCGCCGGCGCGAACTCGCGCATTTCGCTGGGCCTCGCCGTGTTCAGCGGCATGATCGCCTCGACCAGCCTGGCCGTGCTGTTCGTGCCGTCCTTCTTCACCCTGCTGCAGCGCTTCGAGGAACGAAGGAAGCCCAAGCCGGCGCCGGCCGCCGAGGCCGCCAGCACACCGACCTGAGCGCTCGAAATCGGCTCATCGCTGGGCGCGCGCCACTGAGCGCGGAGTAACCTCCGCGCTCAGTGGCGCGTCTCTTTGGAGCGCGGACCTCCAGGTCCGCATCATGAATCATGAGCCGACCTGGAGGTCCGCGCTCCAGAAGACCATGACGCGCCACTGGAGTGGCGCGCCCCCAGCACTCTAACGTCTGGCGCGGCGGTCCCTGAGCCGGGTGAGCTGCTGGTCGGCGATGACGCCGATCAGGATCACCGTACCCATCACGGCGAAGTTGAGCGAGCTCGGGATGC
>DATHNU010001101.1:0-3671 GCA_035485695.1 Reyranella sp.
ACCGGCCATCCTCGATCCGCCCATTCTCCCAGCAGCGGCAGGTCGGCCAACGGCGGGGATAAGGCCAGCACCGACGCCCAAATCTTCGGCGCCACATGCAGGAGGTCGTGCCGTCTCCAGGACATCTCTCCAGCCTCACGCATGAGCGGCAGCCTCCGCGGCAACCCGCGCTGCAATCGTTTGAGCCAGGCGGCGTCCCTTGCGTTCGAGCCCGATCTGGTCGCGGAGATCGGAGGTGGGCACGGGCTGCCGAAGAAGGTCGGCGAGACGCGGCGCGAACGGCTGGTCGGCTGCCCAGGTCTGCGTCACCGCACCGATCGCGAAAAGCGGCGCCACGCCGGGCGCAAAAATCGGGGTCGACTTCGCCAGACGCTCGAGCTGCTCCAGCGGCAGCTTGGTCACCCGCGAGATGGAGGGAATATCCATCACGCTGGGCGCCGCACCCGGCAGCGCCACGAGAGATTGGCTCGATAGCGCCGCGGCGATAAACGCGCCCGCCGCCGCGTGCCCAAATAGGAGGCTCACGGTGCGATGGCCGTGCGCCGCGGCGAGTGCCAGGCTCTTTGTGAGATGGGCGAGATATTCGTTGAGCCCCAGCAGTTCATCCCGACGCGCCATGTTCTGGCTCGATGTATCGGCCAGGAAGACGATCGGCGCGCGGTCACTTGCTTCCACTGCGGCCAGGACGTGCCCGGCCAACAGTATCGCAGCGTCGACGCCGAGCGGCGTACCGCCGACGATGCCGACAACTGTCACTTTGCCGTGCCCCTCGACCTTCGCCAGTCCGTGCAAAGTTCCCGCTGGCCCACGCTGCACCTGATGACCAGTCGGGAATAGAGAGGTTAGGACGTCATCGAGCGTCATGATCGGCTCCCTTGATCCGTTGAATGGCGAGGAACGCATCATCGCTGATCTCAGCGATGTGCTCCGGCTCCGGCAGTCCAGCTTTGCGCCAGATCTCCGGCGCGTCGCGACAATCGCCAAAGCGTTGCAGGCGCTCCGAAAGGCGCCGCTGCTCGGCCTTGAGCGTCGCGAGTTCGAAGGCTGGCGTATGCGCGATAAGCGCAATCGCCGCCTCGCGGAAATTCTGAATACTTCCCTTCACGTAGCGGTCTACGCCGCCGGTGAGGTAGCGTGTCCGGGCGCCGCAGATGCGCCAGACCAGGGCCCGATCCCTGGAGTCGAACTCCTCCACACCCTTGTTGGTCTCGATCACCTCCGGCCCGCTGACGCTGACGCGGGCGTGCTCGGACGCGATGATGCGGCTGCAACAGGCGGTGATAATCCCGCCGCCGCCAAAGGCTCCGGCGCGACCGCCGACCAGGGCCAGGACCGGGATGCCGGCGCTGCGCACCTCAATGATGGCGTGAATGATCTCGGAGATCGCGAGCTCGCCGGCATTCGCCTCCTGAAGGCGGACGCCGCCGGTGTCGAGCAGCAGCAGCACGGCGTGGGGGCCGTCGGGTCCGGCGGCGTCGCGCGCCGCCCGCAACAGACCGACGAGTTTTGCGCCATGAACTTCGCCGAACGCGCCGCCGAGAAATCGCCCCTCCTGCGCGGCCAGCAAAACTGGTCGGCCATCGAGGCGGCCGCGGCCGACCACGATGCCGTCATCGAACGCACCCGTGAGATCGAATTGGGCGAGATGCGGGCTCATGGCACGCTGCTCCGGCCCAAGGAACTCGGTGAAGCCCTCCGCATCGAGCAGCCCGGCGATGCGCTCGCGGGCGGAAGCTTCGTACCAATCTGCCTTGAATGTTTGCGACAGCTTGCTCATGCCTTGTCCTCCATCAGCTGCACGCTCTGCATCAGCCGCAAGGTAACCGTGTCGGGGCGCGCCCCGCCGTCGTTGATCGAGAACCGCAGGCCGCCAGGCGAGGCGCGCTCGAAGAATTCTTTGATCACCGCCTCCCAGATCGGGCGGAAGCCGGTTACCGCGGTTGCAACCTCGACCTGACATTCAAGGTCCGGCAGCACGCGCTCAACCAGAACCTCGAGATTGCCAGAGGCGTTGGCCCCGGTTATGACCTGACGGCGATGGCCGCCTGCGCGCCGCTTCGACGCGCCGTGTACTTGAAACTGCTCCATGTTTCTTCTCCTACCAATTCCGGAACTTGGAGGGCGCCTGGTAAAGTCCGCCGGACCAGGTCACGAGATCCTCGATCGAGTGGGCCGCCAGCAATTGACGACTCGCGGCCAAGAGATTGATGCCGAGGTCTTCGGGACGGCGGATGACCCCGCGCTGCCGCAACGCCTCGACCGCCTTGCGATCCCGCGCGCGGCCTACGTCGGTAAAGCCGGCCACCCCGCGGACCGCCTGTTCACGCTCGGCTGGACTGCGGCAAAGCAGGAGGTTGGCGATGCCCTCCTCGGTGACGATGTGGCTGACGTCGTCGCCGTAGATCATGACGGGCGCGAGATCGAAGTTCAGCTTCTCCGCCAGCTCGATGCTGTCGAGCCTCTCGACGAAGTTCGGCTTCATCTTCTCGCCGAAGGTCTCAAGCATCTGCACCACCAGCTTGCGCCCGCGGGTCAGAGTTCCTTGTCCGTCGGAGGCCTCGCGGCCGGCTTTGAGCCAGGGGGCCGACGGATGGCGGCGGCCACGGGGGTCCGACCCCATGTTCGGGGCGCCGCCGAAACCGGCAATCCGGCCTGGCGTGACGGTCGAGCTGTTGCCGGCAATATCGATCTGCAAGGTCGACCCGATGAACATGTCGCAGGCGTAGAGGCCGGCGGTCTGACAAAGCAGACGGTTCGAGCGCAGCGAGCCGTCATGGCCGGTGAAATACACATCACTGCGCGCCGACATGTAGTCATCCATTCCCACCTCGCTGCCAAAGGAATGGATCTGCTCGACCCAGCCGCTCTCGATGGCCGGAATCAGCGTGGGATGCGGATTGAGCGCCCAGTGGGTCGCGATCTTCCCCCTCAGGCCAAGCTGCTCGCCATAGGTCGGCAGCAGGAGTTCGATAGCTGCCGTCGGAAAACCAATGCCGTGATTGAGGCGCTTCACACTGTATTCGGCGTAGATGCCCTTGATGGCCATCATAGCCATCAGGATCTGGCTCTCGGTGACGCTGGCCGGATCGCGGGTAAACAGCGGTTCGACGTAGAAGGGTCTGTCTGCCTCGACGATGAAGTCGATCTGGTCGGCGGGTATGTCGACGCGGGGCAATTTGTCGACGACCTTATTCACCTGGGCGACGACGATGCCCGACTTGAAAGCCGTCGCCTCGACGATGGTGGGCGTGTCCTCGGTGTTAGGGCCGGTATAGAGATTGCCGTCGCGGTCGGCCGCGACGGCAGCGACAAGCGCGACGTGCGGCGTCAGGTCGACAAAGTAGCGGGCGAACAACTCAATATAGGTATGGATGGCCCCAAGCTCGATCTTGCCGGCGACCAACGCCCGCGCGATCGCGGCCCCTTGCGGGCCCGAATAGGAGAAGTCGAGCTTGCGCGCGATGCCGCGTTCGAAGAGGTCGAGATGCGCCTGGAGGACGATTCCCGATTGCACGATGTGGAGATCGTGGATCCGCGACGGGTCGACATCCGCCAACGCCTCGGCGAGGAAGTCGGCCTGCTTTTGGTTGTCGCCCTCCAGGCAGACCCTGTCGCCCGGGCGGACGACCGCTTCGAGAAACGCCTTCGCCTTGTCCGACGGCACCATCTTG
>DATHNU010001102.1:0-3676 GCA_035485695.1 Reyranella sp.
CCTCAGGCCATGTGCGCATCTACAGCGAACCCAGCCACGGCACGACGGTGAGATCTACCTGCCGCGCCATCAGGGAGCCGGCGTACATGCGCGGCCCGCGGAGCGCCTGCCCGACGCGGCACGCGCCAGCGGCCGCGAAACGATTTTGGTCGTCGAGGATGACGAGGCGCTCCGCGCCTTCGCGGTCGAGGCGTTGAGTGAGCTCGGCTACCGGGTGCTGCCCGCCGCCGACGCCCAGATCGCGCTCGACACGCTCGATCGCGAGCCCGACATAGACCTGCTGTTCACCGACGTGGTGATGCCGGGCGGCCGGAACGGCCGGCAGCTCGCCGACGAGGCGGTGAAGCGTCGGCCCACGCTCAAGGTGCTGTTCACCACGGGCTACACGCGCAACGCCATCATCCATCACGGACGGCTGGACCCGGGCGTCAACCTGATCGGCAAGCCGTACACCTTCGAAGAACTCGGCACCCGCGTGCGGACGCTGCTGGATGGGAAGACCGGATAAGACTGCTCATGCGCACTGTCCGGTAGGCTGGCACGCACCGTGGCCCGGCGTGGTTGTGATCCCGATCGCGCGGCAATACCATGCTCTCTGGGTTGAGGAGGCGTTCGCATGACCGACGACTACCAGCGCCGCAGCTACGGCGAGATCTCCGTGGGGACCGGCGAGAAGCCCGGCATCGTCGTGGTCGATTTCCAGTTGGGCTTCACCGATCCGCAATATCCGCTGGGCGGCGCGCCGCTGGTCATGCGCGCGGTCGAGAACACGGCAAAGCTCCTGCAGGTCGCGCGGCGGGTCGGCGTGCCGGTGGCGGTATGCAACACCGCCTACATGAACGAGCGCGAGATGCCCTACTGGAAGATCACGGCGGTCAAGCAGACCTTCCTGCACGACCATCCGAGCACGGCGCTCGATCCGCGCATCTACGATCCCGGCTACGATCTCAAGGTGACCAAGAAGGGCCCGTCGATCTTCTTCGAAACCGGGGTCGCCAACTACTTCATGAAGGAGCGGGTTGACACGATGATCGTGACCGGCTGCAACACCTCGGGCTGCATTCGCGGCAGCGCGCTCGACGCCTTCAGCCACCGCTTCCGCACCCTGGTGCCCGAGGATTGCGTGGGCGACATCGAAGAGCAGCCGCACAAGGACAATCTACGCGACATCGGCCGGCGCTATGTCGACGTCACGGACCTGGCGTTCTGCGTCGACTACCTCGAGCGATGGGGCAAGCGCAACAGCGCCTGAGCTAGCCGCCGTTCTGGCAGACGTCGACCCATTCCGCCTCGACCAGTTCGGCCATGCGCAGCGGATTGATGCGAAGCGCGCTGCGCGTCGAGCCGGCAGCCGGCACGACTTCGTCGAACGCCTTCAGCGAGACGTCGCAGTAGACGGGCACCGGTGTTGCCAACCCGAACGGACAGACGCCGCCCACCGGATGGCCGGTGATCGCGGCGACCTCCTCTGGCGCCAGCATCCGGGGCTTGCCGCCGAAGGCCGCCTTGACCTTCTTGTTGTCCAGGCGGGCGGTGCCGCTGGTGACGAGCAGGAGATTGCGATCCTTCACGCGCAGCGACAGGGTCTTGGCGATCTGCGCCGGGGCGACACCATGGCCTTCGGCCGCCAGCGCCACCGTGGCGGTGCTGCCGTCCAATTCAACGATGGTGATGTCGGGCGCTCGCGTCGCCAGAAAAGCACGCACTGACTCAAGGCTCATACTCACGAATCTCCTGACCAAAGACGGCACCAACTACCATGGACAACACGATCAGGGCATAGCAGCGTTCGGCCTGAAGGAGACGACCATGCTTTGCAAAGTGACCGGCGGCCTCGCGCTGTCATTCCTCGCGGCGAGCGCTGCCTCGGCCCAATCCCCTGCCCCGATCAATACCGTCCGCTATGTCTGCGACCAGGGCCGAACGCTGGTCGTCCAATACTTCACCGGCGCCGTGCGCACCGCGCCCAGCGGCATGCCGGTGCCCGGCGGGCACGTGATCGTGACCCAGGCCGACGGCACGACCCATACCCTGCAGCAGACGGCGTCGGGCTCGGGCATCCGCTACGCCAATGAAAGCCAGACGTTCGTGTTCTGGAGCAAGGGCGACGGCGCCTTCGTCGAGGAAGGGCCGAGCCAGACCGAGACCTACTCCAACTGCATGGGGCAATCGAATTGAGGCACCGCGCGCCGGGCGCCGCCTACAACTGAAAATACAGGAAGCCGCCCGCGCCGATCAGCGTGAGGGCGATGCCGAGATGCCGGAAGAACCGTATCGACTGCGCCGCCAGTGACTTTTCACTGCGAAGGGCCGCCCGCTCGGCGTGCGACATCTCGGCCTTCCGCGTGACCTGCCGCGCGAAGAAACCCGGCGAGACGCCGACGCCCACCGCACCCTCCTGTTCGAGGTCGGCGCGCGTGCTGACGAACCAGATCATCAGGCCGACCACGCCGATGCCGAAGAAACCGGCATAAGCCACGATCATGAAGGTGATCACGGTGGCGATCAGCCAGCCGCTGAGAACGACCGCCATGACGATGGACTTCAGGGGCATGGGCGCCCTCCTCGCGAGAATGTCGGCAAGCCTCTGCAAATCGTGATCCTTCCGCCAACGGCTGACAAGGCCGCCCGAGGACCATCAGCCCGCGATCACCTGCCGCCCGTCAGCCGCGAGTGGAAGCGCCCGTAGGCAAAATAGACGACCAGGCCGATCACGAGCCAACTCACGAGGCGCAGCCACGTCAGAGGCGCCAGGCCGGACATCAGGCCGAGGCACGCGAGAATGCCCAGCAGCGGCACCCAGGGCACATGGGGCACGCGAAAGGGCCGAGGGACCCGGGGTTCGGCCGACCGCAGATAGATGACCGCGGCGCAGACCAGGATGAAGGCGAACAGCGTGCCGACGCCCACGAGCTGGCTCAGGACATCGATCGGCGCCACCGCTGCGACGACCGCGACAAGGCTGCCGATGACGAGCTGGCTCAGGTAAGGGGTTCTGAGCCTCGGATGGACGCGCGCGAACAAGGGCGGCAGGAGGCCATCGTTCGCCATCGCCGCGAAGATCCGGCTCTGGCCGTAGAGCAGGACCAGGATGACGGTGGTGAGTCCGATCAGCGCGCCCAGCTCGATGAACAGCGAGAACCATTCATGGCCGATGACGCGCACGCCCTTGACCACGGGGTCGGGCACGTTCAGCTCGGGATACGGCACCAGGCCGGTCAGCACCGCGGCGACGGCGATGTAGAGGACGGTCGACGTCGCGAGCGAGCCCAGGATGCCGATCGGCATGTCGCGCTGCGGCCGCCGCGCCTCCTGCGCACAGTTCGAGACGGCATCGAAGCCGATATAGGCGAAGAACACGATGGAGGCGCCGCGCAGGATACCGCTCAGGCCGAACGACCCGAACGCGCCGGTATTGGGCGGGATGAACGGATGCCAGTTGGCGCTCCGGACATAGAAGGCGCCCAGGACGACGAAGGCCAGCACGACGGTGAGCTTCACCGCCACCATGACATTGTTGAGGCGCGCCGACTCGCGCGTGCCCAGCACCAGCAGCGCCGTGATCAGCACGACGATGCCGGCGGCCGGCAGGTTGGCGATGGCTGCGGCGGTCGTGCCGTCGGCCAGGGTGACCGCCTGCCCGGTCGCCGCCACCAGCCGGGGCGGCAGGCCGATC
>DATHNU010001103.1:0-2006 GCA_035485695.1 Reyranella sp.
ATCCGGGCGTCCTCGTCGCTGATCGGCGGCAGGCCGTGGTCGGCCAGGACGCGGCTTATGGCCTCGCGCATGTCGCGGGCGCTGTCGATCAGGGTGCCGTCGAGGTCGTAGATCACGGTGTCGAAGCGGGTGGCGATGAGAGTGTCGGCGTTGGCTTGCATGCAATCTCCTTAGCACATCCGCCTTGCGGGACCGCCAGCCCCGTGGCATCGGACGGCCATGAAACCGCCTATCGCCGTGGTGGTGCTGGCAGCCGGCGCCGGCACGCGCATGAAATCCGCAACACCCAAGGTTCTGCATTCCCTGGCCGGCTGGCCGATGGTGCGCCATGTGCTGGAAAACGTACGCCGCCTCCGGCCTGCGCGGGTCGTCGGCGTCGTGGCGCCGGGCGCCAGGGAGGTGGCTGCTGCGTTCGCGCCCCATCCCACGGCGGTCCAGCGCCGGCCGCTCGGCACCGGCGATGCCACCAAGGCGGCGCTGGACGTCCTCAAGGGACATCGCGGTCCTGTGCTGGTGGTCTATGCCGATACGCCCCTACTGACGACCGCCACTCTGCAGCGTCTGGTCACGGCCTGCCGCAAGGCGAAGGCCGCCGTGGGCGTGCTGGGCTTCATCGCGCGCGATCCCACACCCTACGGCCGGCTGATTCTGCATCGCGGCGCGCTCGAGAAGATCGTCGAGAGCCGGGATGCCGACGAGAGCGAGAAGGCGGTCGATTTCTGCAATTCCGGCGTGATGTGTCTGGACGGCGCGCTGATCGCTTCCCTCTTGGGCGCGATCAGGAACGACAACGTCAAGAACGAGTTCTATCTCACCGATGCCGTCGCCATCGCGCGCGCCGCGGGCCACGCCGCCATCGCCGTCGAAGGCGAGGAGGCGGAATTCCGAGGCATCAACTCGCGCGCCGAATTGGCGGCGGCCGAGCGCACGCTGCAGCAACGCCTGCGCACGGCGGCGTTCGAGGCGGGCGTCAGCATGACCGACCCCGACACGGTGTGGCTGTCGGCCGATACCAGGCTTTCCGCCGACGTCACGATCGGCCCCAACGTGCGTTTCGGGCCGGCCGTCACGGTGGCCTCGAACGTCGAGATCAAGGCGTTCTGCGACATCGAGGGCGCGCGCATCGGGCGCGGCGCCATCATCGGACCGTTCGCCCGCATCCGGCCGGGCTCCGACGTGGCCGAGGACGTCCATATCGGCAACTTCGTCGAGCTCAAAGCCACCCGCATGGGGCGTGGCGCCAAGGCCAATCATCTCGCTTATCTCGGCGACTCCGATATCGGCGCGGCGAGCAATATCGGCGCCGGCACCATTGCGGTGAACTATGACGGCTACGGCAAGCACCGGACCGTGGTGGGCGCCGAGGCGTTCGTCGGTTCCAACAGCTCGCTGGTGGCGCCGGTACGCATCGGCCGGGGCGCCAACGTCACGGCGGGCAGCGTCATCACAAGTGACGTACCGGCCGGCGCCTTGGCCTTCGGCCGGGCCCGCCAGGTCACAAAGAAGGGGCGGGCCGCCCCCCTTCGTGCAAAACTGAAGGCCCGCGCGGCGGCTGCCAAACGGGTCAAGAAGAAGAAATAAACTCCTCTTTACGGACGGCCTTTCCATGTGCGGCATCATCGGAATAATCGGCAAAGCGCCTGTCACGCCCCTGCTGGTCGAGGCGCTGAAGCGGCTGGAATATCGCGGCTACGACTCGGCGGGCGTTGCCACGCTGGTCAACGGCCACATCGACCGCCGCCGTGCCGAAGGCAAGCTGGTCAATCTCGAGGCGCGGCTCGGCGCCGAGCCGCTTTCCGGCACGATCGGCATCGGCCACACGCGCTGGGCGACCCACGGCAAGCCGTCGGAGCGCAACGCCCATCCGATCGCCACCGACCGGGTGGCGATCGTGCACAACGGCATCATCGAGAATTTCCAGGAGCTGAAAGACGAGCTTGTGGCGGAGGGCCGCCGCTTCGACAGCGACACCGATACCGAAGTGGTGGCGCAACTCCTCACCTCGC
>DATHNU010001104.1:0-3960 GCA_035485695.1 Reyranella sp.
CGGCTCGATCCCGGCGTCGTGCTCATCCCCAAGCCTTTCACCTACGCTGCCGTCGCCGCCAAGCTCGCCGACATCCTCGACGAGCCCGCGGGCCCGCCCCGCATCCTGCTGGTCGAGGACGAAGTGCTCATACGCATGGTCGCCACCGACCAGCTCGAGGACCTCGGTTACCGCGTCGAGACCGCCGGATCGGCGACGGAAGCGATGAACAAGGTCAAGCTGATGGAAGGCGATCTCGCCCTGGCGATCGTCGATATCGGCTTGCCCGACATCAAGGGCGATGTGCTGGTGGGCGAGTTGCGCGCCCGCCATCCTGCTCTCCCCATCGTCGTGGCGAGCGGTTACGACGACCCCGCTCTGCGCCAGCGCTTCGCGGGCGACGCGCGCGTCACCTTCATCCGCAAGCCGTATACGCAGGACGACCTCAAGGGAGCGCTGCCACCTCTGCACAAGTGATGAAGAGTGTTCATCCAATCTTCACCTTGCTTCGCGGTGTTCTCAACGTCAGTGCAGAAGAATTCATCGCCACATTGATGCCGCACGAGAGGTCTTTGCTTCGTGTCAGGGCAACGTCGACAGTTTCAGCCATTGTCGAATCGTCGGATCGAGACCATGTCGAGAGTGAGTGACCAGGAGATCCAGCCATGACCGAACCCTTCGTCGTCGAAGTCTGGGGCAAGCCCGCCGGTATCGTCGTCAGGGAAGGCAACGCCTTCCGCTTCCATGCGCTGACCCGTCCCTTCTTCGAGCTCGACGGCGCACAGTTCACCACGCGCGGCCATGCGCGGCTGGCGGCGGCGCAGCTCGGCTCACTCGATCGTCATGATGCCGAGGACGATCACAGCAGCGTCACTGGCCTGTCCTTGGGCAAGGCCAGCCATTCGGCCAGCTTTTGTCCGTTGTGATCCTGGAAGCGCTGCGCCAGCACCCGTGACTCCGCGATCCGCTCGACGCGGAAATTCCTGAAATCCTTCCTGAGCTCGCACCAGGCGCCGATCAGCGTCACGTCGACGTAATAGGCCATGGCGAGCGGCCAGATTGTGCGCCGCGTGCGCTTGCTCTTCTCGTCGACATAGGAAATGCGCATCTTGCGCCGGTCGCGGATGGCGCTGCGCACCTGCGCCACATCGACGCCACGCGGACTGACGGCACTTCCGCTCGACACGTAGAACGGCGCGCCTGTGACGTGTGAGCGCAGGCTGTCCGGCAGCACCACCGTCACCTTGTCGAGCACCCGCTTGGCCGCCTGCTGCAGCTCCGAATCGCGCAGGCGCTGCACCAGCCGGGCGCCCACCGTGATGGCCTCGACCTCGTCGACCGTGAACATGAGCGGCGGCAGGTCGAACCCCTTGCGCAATACGTAGCCCAAGCCGGGCGCGCCCTCGATCGGCACGCGGCGCGCCTGCAGGGTCGCCACGTCGCGATAGATCGTGCGCACCGTGACTTCGAGCTCGTCGGCCAGCTGTGCAGCCGTCACCGGCTTCTTGGCCGCGCGCAGGACCTGGATGACGTCGAACAGCCGATCGGCCCGCATCTCATCGATCTCCGGAAGGAACCACACTCCTGACATAACGATGTCAGTAGCCCGACGCTAGGGTGATCTCGAAACAGGCGAAATGGGCGAAGGAATGGCTGTCGGGAGCATCGTCGCCATGACGGAAGACAGCAGCCAGAGCTGGCGGGGCGTGACCCTGGTGGTGCTGTCGGCTTTTGCCTTCAGCACGGCCGGCTTTTTCACGCGCCTGATCGATACGGACGTCTGGACCATGCTGTTCTGGCGCGGCCTGTTCGGCGGCCTGTTCATCGCCGGCTACATCGTGTGGCGGGAGGGCGCCGGCGTGACCCTGGCCCTCCGCCGGATCGGCTGGGCGGGCCTCGTGGCAGCCGCGTGCTCGACGGCGGCCACCATCTGCTTCGTCAATGCACTGCGTGAGACCACGGTGGCTGACGTCCTGGTGATCAACGCCACGGCGCCGTTCATGACGGCGGGGCTTGCCTGGGCGTGGACCGGCGCGCGTGAGCGCTGGACCACGCTTGTCGCCAGCCTGGTGGCGCTCCTGGGCGTGGTCGTCACGGTCGGCGCGGCCCTGGCCTCCGGTCACCTGTTGGGCAACTTCCTGGCGCTTCTCATGACGATCCTGATCTCGACCATGATGGTGGTGATCCGCCGATATCGCGGCGTCGATATGCTTCCCGCCGCGGCGCTGTCGGCCTTCTTGTGCGCGCTCGTCGTCTGGCCGTGGGCGGAACCTGCCAGCGCCACGGGCTGGAATTTCTTCTATCTCGTCCTCTTCGGCACGACTCAGTTCGGTTTGGGCCTGCTGCTGCTCACGACCGGCACGCGTCTGATCTCGGCCACGCGATCGGCCCTGATCGGCGCGCTCGAAACGCCGCTGGCGCCGGCCCTTGTCTGGCTTGCCTTCAACGAGGTGCCGCTGCTCACGACCTGCCTGGGTGGCGCCATCGTGCTCGCTGCCGTGGTCGGCGATCTTTTGGTCACCCGGGAGAAACCATGAGTGCCGAACAAAGAGTGAAGGATCTCGCCCTCGATCTGCCGCCGCCGCCCAAGGCCGTCGGCAACTATGTGCCAGGCGTGCAGGTCGGCAACCTGCTGTTCCTGTCCGGTTGCGGCCCGCGACGCGCCGACGGCAGCGTCGTCGTCGGCAAGGCCGGGGCCGATCTCAGCGTCGAACAGGCCTATGCGGCAGCGCGCCTGGCCGGTCTGGCCATGCTGGCGCGCATCCGCCTGCTCGCGGGCTCGCTCGATCGTGTGGCGCGCGTCGTCAAGGTGCTGGGCATGGTGAACGCCGCGCCGGACTTCAAGGAGCAGCCCAAGGTCATCAATGGCTTCTCCGATCTCATGGTCGAGGTCTTCGGCGACGCGGGCCGGGGCGCGCGCGCCGCGGTCGGCATGGCGGCGCTGACGGGCCAGATGGCGGTCGAGATCGAGATGGTGATCGAGTTGAAGGAGGAACCGACGATGACAGAGAATACCGATGCGCAGATCCGCCACGTCTATGAGCGGTGGCACGAGACGATCAAGGCGCGGGATCTCGATGGCCTGATGGCGCTCTACGCCGAGGATGCCGTCCTCGAGACGCCGTTCATTCTGGCGGTTCTGCAGGACAAGACCGAGGGCATCCTGAAAGGAAGAGCCGCCATCGGGGCATTCTTCGGCGCCGGATTTCGCAAGCCTGAAAGCGGTCTTGGCCGCTGGTATCGAACCGGGACGTTCTTCGCCAATGGGCGGCAGCTGGTCTGGGAGTATCCGCGCGAGACACCGCAAGGCGATCAGGTCGACCTCGTCGAAGTGATGGATATCGCCAACGGGCTGATTGCCCACCATCGGGTCTATTGGGGCTGGGTCGGCTTCAAGGCGCTCGCGGGCGCCCTGAACAAGCCAGTGCCGTAGAGCGGACCGCGTTTGCTTTTGCTGCGTTCGGTCTGACATGGCCGAGGCCGCAGTCTGCTAGATTGGCGGCCTGTTGCCGAGGGAGGAACACGGTGATCAAGCGCAAGCAGCGCATACCGATGCGCGACCTGTCGACCATGGCGGCGGAAGACCGCACGACCGTCGAGAAGAACGCCATGAACGGGCAGGTCTTTAACATCTTCAAGGTGCTGGCCCATCATCCGGCCCTGGTGAAGCGCTGGACGCCGTTTGCCGGCCATATCCTCAGCAAGCAGACCCTGCCGTTTCGCGACCGTGAGCTCCTGATCCTGCGCATCGGCTGGCTGAACCAGGCCGAGTACGAGTTCGCCCAGCACGAGCTGATCGCCAAAAAGGGTGGCGTCTCCGATGCCGACATCGAGCGGCTGAAGCAGGGGCCGAAGGCCGCGGGCTGGAGCGAGCATGAGGCGGCGCTGCTGCAGGTCGCCGATGATCTTCACGAGAACTCGGTCGTCTCCGATGCCCCCTGGGCCGTGCTGTCGAAGAAGTATTCGACCGAGCAGCTGATG
>DATHNU010001105.1:0-3473 GCA_035485695.1 Reyranella sp.
AAGGTCCCTCGCTACGCTCGGGATGACACGGAGTGCGTGACAGCGAGTGATCTCCACTGTCGAGCCCTGCGCTAGT
Source organism: Reyranella sp. (assembly GCA_035485695.1). GTDB lineage: Bacteria > Pseudomonadota > Alphaproteobacteria > Reyranellales > Reyranellaceae > Reyranella. Next base: position 77 of record DATHNU010001105.1, read on the forward strand.
TCCCCAGCCGATAGAGCTTCATCGCGTTGTCGCGCGTGATCTTGCGGCGCGCCTCGGCGCTTACCCCCGTGAGCTCGCGGTCGAGGAACTCCTGCGAATCGGGCCAGATGCCGTCGGGATGCGGATAGTCCGAACCCCACATCACATTGTCCTCGCCCAGTATGTCGAGCAGACGGATGCCGACCGGGTCCGTCTGGTAGGTGGCGTAGCACTGCCGATACCAGTACTCGCTGGGCTTCATCTTGAGATCGAGATCCTTGAACTGGTCCTCCCACTCGAGGTCCATGTGCTGCAGCACGTAGGGGATCCAGCCCAGGCCGGCTTCGCCGATCACGATCTTGAGGTTGGGAAAACGCTCGAGCGCACCGCTGAAGATCAGCGACATCAGCATGTAGCCCATGTGCATCTGGAAGCTGGTGATGTGCGTGGCCTGCACGCGGCGCACGACATACTCCGGCATCTTCGAGTAGTCGGGCGAGCGGCCGCCGATCGTGTGGAAGTGCACGGGGATGCCGGTCTCGTGGGCGCACTGCCACAGCGGCTCCCAGAACGGATCCCACAGCGGCGTCATGTCCGGCCGGTTGGCGACATCGAAGCCGCGCACGCCGCGCTTGGCGTTGCGCATCATCTCGGTCACTGACTCTTCCATGTTGTAGTTGGGAATGTTGGACAGCCCGACCAGCCGATCGGGTGCGGCGCGGCAGAATTCGTGCAGCCAGTCGTTGTAGATGCGCAGCATCTCGATGGCGGCCTCGGGATCGTTCAGCCGGCCGCTCGAGCCCAGCACGCCGTACAGCACCTCGGCCTGCACGCCGTCGCGCTCCTGGTCCTTCAGCCGCAGATCGACCTCGGTGAGGCGGCGGATGCCCTTCTTGCCGTCGTCGTAGAGGCCGGTCGAGGCCATGCGGTCGGAACGGTGGATGACGCCCGGCACGTATTCGCGGCCGGCCGAGCCCATGCCGTTCACCAGGCCGAACTTGGCGCCCTTGGCGCTCACCCATTCGGGGCCCTTCGGCCCCTCGATGACATGGGGCATGCGGTCCTTGAGGGCGGCAGAGGCGTTGCGGGTGAAAAGGTCAGGCGGCAGCCAGATCAGGTCGACATGGCCATCGGCGGAGATGACGTCGTATTTCATGGGCGCGCTCCTTCAGGCGACGATCATCCCTCCGACCGGGCCGCCTTGCCAGCCCCTCCTTGCGCTTAGCGATATGTCCGCGCGCAGCCCCCGCGGCCGCCAGGCCGTGATAGCATCGGGCCCGCGAGGGCGCCTTTGACAGGGGAGAGCCGGTGGGCAGGCTGCGTATTATGGAAATGGGGAGAGCCGCAAACGCATGATCGCCGCCATCGTCCGCACCGCTTCGCTTCTGGCCGTCCTGTTCCTGGCGGGCTGTTCGTTCTACCTGAGCGAGCCCCGGGTGCCCAAGACCGACCTCCGGGCCAACCTCAACGGCTCCAACGAGGTGCCGCGGACCCAGAGTCGTGGCAACGGATATTTCGAGGCGGTCTACCGGCCCTCGACCAAGGTGCTGGAATATCGCCTGAACCTTGTCGGGCTGACCGGCCCGATCACCATGGGTTACCTGCATGGGCCGGCCAACCCCGGCGACAACGCCCAGCAGGTCGCGCCCATCAACATCGCGATCTATGACAACACGATCTGGGACGGCGTGACACTCACCGAGGAACAGGCCGCGGAAGTGATCGCCGGCCTCTGGTACGTCGAGGTCCGGACGATCCAATATCCCGACGGCGAGATCCGTGGGCAGATCCTGCCGACGCGGAGATAGTTGCTGGGAGCGCGCCACTCCCGTGGCGCATCTTCTCATGCGGACCGCGGGCGTTCCGCCCGCTCAGGATGCAGGCGAGACGCCCGCAACCCGGAAGATCATGATGCCCCACTGGAGCGGCGCGCTCCCAGCAAAGCCTCAATCGAACTTGTAGTTCCAGCCGATCCACTTGGCCAAGCCGCGACCCATAACCTTCTCTAGGTCCTGGCCTTTCAGCCACGGCAGCTCCTCGGTGAACATGGCCACGCACTGGCGGTAGGTGCAGGGCATTCGCGTGATGTCGGTGCCCCAGAAGAAACGGTCGGGCCCGTAGGCGTCGACGATGCGATGCAGCCCGTCATGCAGGTTCTTGAACGGATAGGGGTGGGTGGAATAGCCCGGCGCGCCGGTCGCCTTGACGGCGACGTTGGGCAGCTTGGCGAGCGAACAGAGCGCGTCGAGATTGCCGAAAGCCGCCGCATCCTTTTCCAGCCGCAGCAGGCCGCAATGGTCGATGATCAGTTTCAGCCGCGGATGCGCCTCGGCGATCTTCTTGAAGGTCGGCAGGAACAGGCCGGCCATGGTGGCGACCGGGATGCCTTCCTTCTCGGCAGCAGGCCACACCCAGTCGAGCTTGCCGTCGTGCAGGTCCTTCTGCTGGTCGGGATAGAGCAGGGCCCAGCGCAGGCCCATCATGCCGGGCTGGTTGCGCCAGCCATGGATGCGCTTGCGGCTTTCCGGATCATCGAGCGGGAACTGGCCCATGACGGCGAAGCGGTCGGGATACTTCTTCGCCGCCTCGAGGGCGAGCTGGTTGGACGTCGGGTCCCAGCTGTAGGGCGGATGGATCAGGGCGGCGTCGACGCCGGCCTCGTCCATCTCCTTCAGCGCCTCCTCGGCGGTGAATTTCGACACCTTGCGGTGCAGGCCGCTGGGCGGCGTCACGGTCTGGGCCCAGATATGGATCTGCGCGTCGATGATCTTCATGGCGTTCCTCCTGGCGTGATACTATCAGGCATCCGCGCCGCTGATGGAGCATCCCGATGGTGGCGACCGACAAGGTGTTCGCCGGGTCGATCCCCGAAATCTACGATCGCTTCCTGGTTCCGCTCATCTTTGACCCCTACGCCGCCGATCTTGCCGGCCGGGTTGCCCTGGCTCAACCGCGCGACGTGCTGGAAACGGCCGCGGGCACCGGTGTGCTGACACGAGCACTCGCATCGCGGCTGGCGCCGTCCACGCGCATCGTGGCGACCGACCTCAACCAGCCGATGCTCGACCAGGCCTCTCAGCGACAGGCCGATGGCAGAGCCGAGTGGAAACAGGCCGACGCGCTGGCGCTGCCGTTCGGCGATGGCGGTTTCGATGTCGTGGCCTGCCAGTTCGGCGTGATGTTCTTTCCCGACAAGGTCCAGGGATACAAGGAGGCGCGCCGGATGCTGCGGCCGGGCGGTCGATTCCTCTTCAACGTCTGGGGCCCTATCGAGGACAACAACTTCGCCGACGTGGTGACGCAGGCGCTGGCGCGCGTGTTTCCCGGCGATCCCCCGCGCTTCATGGCGCGCACGCCGCATGGCCACCATGACGTCGGCCGGATCCGGGAGGACCTGAAGAGCGCGGGCTTCGCCGAC
>DATHNU010001106.1:0-3624 GCA_035485695.1 Reyranella sp.
AAGGTGTTCAGGAACACCGTGTCGCGCGGCAAGGCGGCGTAGTTGGCTAGCGTCCAGGTGGGTTCGCTGACGCTACGCAGCAGCATCGAGATCACCGGCAGGGCGTAGAAGACCACCATGTAGACCAGCAGCGGCGCCACCAGCAGCAGCGGCATCACGCGATTCCAGGCGACGGGCAGCGCCGGAGCGCCTTGGGCCATCGGGATGGCGCGCGATTGGACCGTTTCAGACAAGGATCGTATCCGCGACCGACCAGGCGATCTCGGCCTGCTCGCCCACCGCGCGCCGACGGATGGCTGCACTCGACGGCTCCTTCAGCACCATCGCGGTGCCGTCAGCGGCCTGCAGCATGTAGCGGCAGCGCTCGCCCGCGAACACCGCTTCGGTCACCGTCACGCTGATACGGTTCTGTGGCGCATCGGAGCTCCAGGCGCCGTCGGTGAAGCGCATGCGCTCGGGCCGCGTGGTCAGCATCACCTTGTCGCCGCTCGCCGGCCGGCCGGGGCAGATGGCGCGGATGATCGAGCCCTCGCACTCGGCCACCACGACATCGTCTTCCATGCCGCGCACGATCGCCGGCAGGAAGTTCGATTCGCCGATGAAGTTGGCGACGAAGCGGTTGCAGGGCCGGTCATAAAGATCCTCCGGACTCCCCACCTGGGCGACCAGCCCCTCATTCATGACCGCAATACGGTCCGACATCGTCAGCGCCTCTTCCTGGTCGTGCGTGACGTATATGAAGGTGATGCCGAGATCGGCGTGGAGGCGGCGCATCTCGAGCTGCAGATTCTCGCGCAGTTGCTTGTCGAGCGCGCCCAGCGGCTCGTCCATCAGCAGCAGACGTGGCTGGAAGACGATGGCGCGCGCCAGCGCGACCCTCTGCTGCTGGCCGCCCGAGAGCTGCCGCGGATAGCGCTCGCCATAGCCCGGCAGATGCACCAGCTCGAGCGCCTCGCCGACCAGCTTCGTGCGTTCCGATTTTGCCACGCCGCGCTGCTTCAGGGGAAAGCCGATATTCTCGGCCACCGTCAGATGCGGAAACAGCGCGTAGTTCTGGAACACCATGCCGATGTTGCGGCGATAGGGCGGCATGGCGATCACCGACTTGCCGTCGATCGCGATGTCACCGGCGGTCGGAGTCTCGAAGCCCGCGATCATCATCAGCGTGGTCGTCTTGCCCGAGCCGCTCGGCCCCAGCAAGGTCAGGAACTCGCCCGAACGGATATCGAGCGACACGCCGGCCACGGCGTTAACGCGATCGTAGCGCTTCTCCAGATCGGCGAGCGACACCGAGGCGCCGCGGCCGATCGAGACCGTGTCCCTCACCCCAGCAACCATTTGTTGAAGCGGTTGATGACCGTGTCGCGGTTGTCGATCCACCAATCATAGTTGTAGTTGACGAGCTGCGACTTGATGGCCGGGGCGCTCGGCAACACCGAGAGCCTCTCGGGCGGAATGTAGTCGACCGACTTGTTGTTGACGAAGCCGTAGGGGATTCCCAGCGAGACGCGGGCCTGTGGGATCGCCATCGTCGAGTAGGCGACGAACTTCATGGCGTTCACCTTGTTCTTGGCGCCCTTGGGGATGCCCCAGGCGTCGCGCTTCAGCAGGCCCTGCGGCCAGCTGATCGCCGCCGGCACGCCGGACGCCTGAAGGGCGGCCATGCGGCCGTTCCACACGCTGGTCATGACGACCTCGCGATCGGTCAGGAGCTGGATCGGCAGCGCGCCGGTATCCCACCACTTGATCACGTCCTTCTTGATCTTCTCGTAGCTGCCGAACGCCTTGTCGATGTCGATCGGATAGACCTTGTCGGGCGGCACGCCCGCCGCCATCAGCGCGAACTCGAGCTCCGGCCAGCCGCCGTTGCCGGTGCCGACCATGGCGCGGTCGCCGGGGAATTTCTTGGTGTCCCAGAAGTCCGCCCAGCCGACGGGCACGGCGCCCTTGAAGGCGTCGCTGCGGTAGGCCATGACCTGGGCCCACACCAGCATCTCCAGCCCGTATTCGAAGCGGTAGGCCTTGTCGACGTCCGGATCGACGATGTCGTAATCGATCTTCTCGAAATAATCGCCGCGCTTCTGCAGGTTCATGATCGAGCCGCGGCTGAGCTGCGCCATGTCCCATTCGACGTTACCGGTCTCGACCATGGCCTTGATCTTGGTCGGGTCGGAGCCCGCGAAGTCGCGCACCTTGATGCCGGTCTGCTTCTCGAACGGCTCGAAATAGGCCTTGCGTTGCGTCTCCTGCATGGTGCCGCCGAAGGTGGCGATGCGGACCTCGCCGCTGCCCTTCAATATATCGGGCACGGAGGTGAGCTCCGGCCAGGCCGCCTGGGCGTAGCTCGGCCGGATGAAGGGCGCCGTGAGGCCGGCCGTGACCAGCCCGAGGGCGGTGCGGCGGCCAAGAAGTGATGGAGTGCGATGGTTGCGCATGGCGGCTTGCTTGCCTTCCTGCTCGGGGTTGATCAGTACGCCAGAAGATTGTCGCGGAACTGCGTGTGCTCGTAGCTCTTGCGCATGAGGCCGCGGTCCTGGAGGGCCGGAATCAGGCCATCCTCGATCTCGGCCAGGGTGCGGCGATTGACGTTGGGCATGGAGAACAGGAAGCCGTCGCCGCCCACCTCCTGCATCACCTCGCCCATGCGGGCGGCAACGGCGTCGGGTGTGCCCACGAGTTCCACGGACAGATCGACGGCATTGAAGCTCGCCATGGTCTCGCGGATGGAGCGGCCTTTCGCCATCGCGCGGAACTGCTCGAGGTTCAACTGATGGCCGTTGGTCGTCACGTGGTCGGGCAGGGGCTTGTCGAGATCGAACTTGGCGAAGTCGATGTTGGTCACCTTGCCGAAATGCGCCAGCCGCTCTTCGATGTGTTCCATGGCGAGGCAGGCCCGCTTGCGCTTGCGCTCCTGCGCTTCTTCCATGGTCTCGCCCAGGATCGGATTGATGAGATACAGCACCTTGCAGTCGGACGGCTTGCGGCCCTGCGCGACCATGTGCTTGTGCACGTCGTCGCGATAGGCCCGCATGGCCTCGATGCCCTTGGCATTGACGACGATGGTGTCGGCATGGGCGGCGGCGAACTTGCGGCCGCGCGGCGAGCCGCCGGCCTGGGCGATGACCGGTTGGCCCTGCGGCGCCGGGCCGGAATTGAGCGGGCCGCGCGTGCTGAAGTACTTGCCGCTGTAGTTGACGGCGTGGACCTTGGTGTGATCCACGAGCACGCCGTTCTTGCGGTCGGCGACGATCGCGCCCGGTTCCCACGAACCCCACAGGCCGCGGCAGACTTCCATGTATTCGTCCGCCATGTCGTAGCGCAGGTCGTGGTCGGGCATGCCCTGCATGCCGAAGTTCATCGCCGCGAAATCGGAGCTGCCGGTGACGGCATTCCAGCCAATGCGCCCGCCGGATACCTGATCAAGCGTCGCCACCAGGCGGGCCAGCAGGTAGGGGTGATAGGCGTAGGTGCCGAAGGTGGGAACGATGCCGATGCGCGACGTCACCTGCGTCATCAGCGCCGCCACCACCGAGGGATCCTGGCGTGGTACGGCGATGCCGTTCTTGAGGTAGATCTCGGTCGAGCCGCCGAAACTCTCCCCGACATAAGATGAATCTTCCAGCA
>DATHNU010001107.1:0-2267 GCA_035485695.1 Reyranella sp.
CCCTCGCAGATCGCTGCGAGCAGTTTCTCGAATCCTGGACGAGCGATCCCGGACCCTGACCGGCCCAGATCGTCGTCGATCACTTCGACCGTGTTCCAACCCAGAGCCCGCGCTCGATCAACGAGAGCATACTGCCGCCGCCGACTCTCGTGATTGTTGAGCACTTGGTCGGCCGTGGATTGACGGACATAGACAAAGGCGCCGCGGCCGAGATGCTCAGGCGTGATCCTGGTCATCGCTGCCCTCCTGCTCGTTTGCGCTGATGAGTGTCTGGCACGGCTGCACGTAAGCGGCCTCCGTCAGAAGGGATCTCAGCAGAGGTTCCAATTTCGCCCGCACCGCCGGGTGCAGCTGCGCTCTCGCAACCAGTGGCCTGAACAGATCTTGCTGACTTCGCTTCGCTACACGCATCGTGGACCCTCTCTCCAGGGACCGATGCCCTGGTTGTGACAATGAATATTGGCCCACTTGTGCTGACGAATATTGGTCCACCCTCCGGTATTTGACCTGCTGAGCCGGGCCGAGGCCGGGGCTCAGCAGGTCAGCGGCGCTTTGCTGTCCTCCCTGTCATGACTTCCCCGCCCCGCCTTGCGCTGCGCCGTGGTACGGCGGAACCGATACGAGTCTGTGCCGGTGGGAATGATGTGCGCCTGGTCGGTGAGCCGATCGATCAGCGCTTTGCACAGCCGCGGATTGGGGATCACCTGCGACCACTCGGAGAACGGCAGGTTGGTGGTGACGATCACTGCGGCTTTCTCTGCTCGGTCGGCGATCACCTGGAACATCAGTTCGCACGCGGTCTCGGCCAGCGGCACATAACCGAGTTCGTCGATACAGATCAGGTCGAGCCGTTCCCATCGACCGAGTGCGCGGCTGAGCTGATTGGTGTGCGCGGCCTCGGCCAGTTCGTTGATCAGCCCCGTCGCCGTGGTGAACCGTACCCGCCGGCGCTGGCGACAGGCGGCCACGCAAAGCCCCGTCGCCAGATGGGTTTTTCCGGTGCCCGCCTCGCCTACCAAAAGGATTGGTTCGGCCTTGGCCACATATTCGCCTTCCGCCAGCGTGCGCAGTTGAGCAGCCGAGACGCTGGAACGTTCAAATTCGAACGCATCCAAGGTCTTCATCCGCGGCAGCTTCGCTTCGTGCAGTAGCCGAGTGATGGCTCGGCTCTCGCGCTCCTCCATCTCGGCCGCCAGCAACGCCTCGAGATAACCGATGTGGGATTGACCCTCCCGGGTAGCCGCCTCGGCCAGCCGGGCGAACTGGCTGCCGATCGTCGGCACGCGCAGCGCCTTGCAGTGCTGGCGAATGGCCTGGTCCTGGAGATCCTGCATCACGCGCTCCCGACGCAGGGTGTGGAGATCAGCAGCGTGTCGTAATCGACAACGCTTGGCATGGGCCGGTCGTAGCGAGCCAGTACGCCAACATCGATTGGGACAGGGCGGGCTTTGTGCAGCCCCGCCTCGGTCAGCAAATAGCGCACCGCCGCCACATCACAGGCGCCGAGCGACACCGTGGCGGCGATGGCGGTCCGCAGCGCGTCATGGCCAAACTCCCGGCCCAGGCCGAGCACCTCCACCATGGCGCGAGTGCCGTTCTGCTTGCCGTGCCGCGCCTGCAGCCGATCCCACAACGCGTCATAGCAGGCCGGCCAACGACCGGCCGCGCGCCATTGCGCCAGCGGCTTGGACCCGGCGAACGCGCCGGGCTTGTGGCCGAGCACATCAAGGTAATGCTCGAGATCCAGCACATGCTGGCGGCGGCTGTGGCACCGTTCGTGGCGGGCAATCAGACGGCCTGCGTGCCAAACCTCGACATGCAGTGGATAGACCCGCGCTTCCACCCGAGTGCCCGCGCGGGCTGGCACTGAGTAGAAGTTGGTCTTCACCGTGATGCAGCCTTGCTTGTCCACCAGCGGGAACACGACGTCGGCCAGGTCAAAGCCTTCGGTCACACGGGACAGCAGGTGGCGCCGCTCCTCGGCCAGCGCGGCGCCCACGGACTGCGTGCGCCCATCGAGCACCCGTGCCTCGTCCGCACGGCAGCCGGTCAGTAGCAGCGTGTTCAGCGCATCGAGGTCGGCGACGCACGGCACCGGCACCAGATGATTGCGCCGGAAGTAGCCACCCTCGCCTTCGACACCGCCCTTCTCATGCCCCTCGCCAGGCGTGCAGAACTCGGCGGCAAACCGCCAGTGCGAGCGGAACGCCATGAACCGAACCGTCTCCTCCCGCCGGTAGCCACGCAGGATCTTGCGGACCGCACTG
>DATHNU010001108.1:0-2717 GCA_035485695.1 Reyranella sp.
CCATCTGCAGGGCACGGTGTATCGCATCCCTTCGATCGCGCTCCATGTCGTGGCCGTCCTCAGCAACACCGCGCCGATCGGCGTCACGCGCGGCCCGGGCTTTGCCGAGACGGTGAACATCCTGGAACGCCTGATCGACGCTGCCGCCCAGCAGCATGGCTTCGACCGCGTCGAGCTGCGGCGGATCAACATGGTGCCGGCCGACGCCATGCCGATGACCAACAGCTTCGGCTTCCAGGTCGACAGCGGCACCTTTCCCGAGACATTCGACCAGGCGCTGGCGCGCGCCGACCTGAAAGGTTTTGCCGAGCGGCGCCGGCGGAGCGAAGCCGAGGGCAAGCTACGCGGCCTGGGCTTCGCCTATCACATCAAGGGCACCGGCGGTCCGCCGGAGGAGAATGTCGACATCCGCTTCGAGCCCGACGGCACGGTGTCGCTGATCACCGGCACGCAGCATATCGGCCAGGGCCATGAGACGACGTTCCCGCAGATCCTCGCCCATCGGCTGGGCGTGGCCAACGAACGCATCCGGCTGCGCCAGGGCGATACCGACCTGATCGTCGCCGGCGGAGGACACGGCAGCTCGCGCGCGACCTACATGGGCGGCACGGCGATGTGGCGCGCCTCGGATGAGATCATCGCTAAGGGCACGGCGCTGGCCGCCGATGCGCTGGAGGCGGCCGAGGCCGACATCCGCTTCGACGATGGACACTTTGTCGTGTCGGGCACCGACCGCGCCATCGGACTTCTCGAGGTTGCGGCGATCGGCCGAAAGAAGAACAAGCCAATCGACACCTATCATGCGTGGACGCGCGAGCACCTGACGTTTCCCAACGGCGCCCATGTCGTCGAGGTCGAGATCGACCGCGACACCGGCCGCGTTTCGCTGGCGCGCTACACCGCGGTCGACGATTACGGCGTGCTGGTCAACCCGATGATCGCCTCCGGCCAGGCGCATGGCGCGATGGCGCAGGGCGTGGGCCAGGCGCTGCTGGAACATGCGACCTACGATGCGCAGTCCGGGCAGATGATCGCCGCCTCGTTCATGGATTACGCGATGCCGCGCGCCGACGACCTGCCGTCGTTCGACCTGGGCTTCAACGGCACGCCCTGCACCACCAATCCGCTGGGCGTGAAGGGCTGCGGCGAAGCGGGCGCGATCGCAGCCTTTCCCGCCATCGCCAACGCCATCCTCGACGCCCTGGCGCCGCTCGGCGTCAAGGATTTCGAGGGGCCGGCCACGCCGGCGCATGTCTGGCAGGCCATGAGGGCGGCGCGATGAGGCGCCACGCGCCGGCCGCGGCGCGCAACCGCCAGCCCATCCTCGACGTGCTGCGCCGGCACCTGCCGGAAGCCGGCGTCGTGCTGGAGGTGGCCAGTGGCTCGGGCGAGCATGTCATGCATTTCGCCGCCTCCTTGCCCCGCCTCGTGTTCCAGCCGAGCGATCCCGACAGCGACGCCCGCGCCAGCATCGACGACTGGGCGCGCGAGAGCGGCCTCGCCAATGTGCGTCCCGCCGTGGCGCTCGATGCGCAATCGCAGGCATGGCCCGTCGAGCAGGTCGACGCGGTGCTCTGCTGCAACATGATCCACATCGCGCCCTGGCCGGCGGCGACCGGCCTGATCGCGGGCGCCGGCCGGCTGCTGTCGAGGGATGGACTCCTCTATCTCTATGGGCCTTACCGCCGCGGTGGCCGGCACACGGCGCCGAGCAACGACGCCTTCGACCGCGACCTGCGGCGGCGCAACCCGGCCTGGGGCGTTCGCGATCTCGAGGAGGTGGCGGCCTGCGCCAACGAGAACGGATTCGGCGCGCCCGAAATCGTCGAGATGCCGGCCAACAATCTCTCGCTGATCTTCCGGCGGAGCTGACGCCACCATGCTGTTGGCGCAGATCTCCGATCTTCACGTGCGGCCGACGGGCGCGCTTTACAAGGACGCGGTCGATTCCAACCGCCTGTTCGCCGATGCCGTCGAGCATCTGAACCGGCTCGATCCCCAACCCGATCTCGTGCTGATCACCGGCGACCTGGTCGATGAGGGACTGCAGGCCGAATACGAGTCGTTGCGCGCGCTGCTCGGCGACCTCGCGCTGCCCTACCTGCTGATGCCGGGCAATCACGACGACCGCGAGAGGCTGGTACTGTCCTTTTCGGAACACTCGTATCTGCCGTCGAACGGTCCCAAGCATTACGTCATCGATCAATTTCCCGTGCGCATCGTCGCCCTCGACACGACGGTGCCGGGCGATCACCACGGCGAGGTCGACGAGGCGGGCCTGGCGTGGCTCGCGACGACGCTCGCCGCGACGCAAGGCGCGCCGACCGTCGTGCTGATGCATCATCCGCCGATCGCCTGCGGCATTCCCTATCTCGACAAGTACATGTGCCGGCGGCCGGAACGCATCGCGGAGGTGATCGGCCGCTTCGCCAATGTCGAGCGCGTACTGTGCGGCCACGTCCATAGACCTATCCTGCAGCGCTGGGCAGGCACCCTGCTGTGCTGCTGTCCGAGCACGGCGACACAAATTGCACTGCAGCTTCGTCCTGACGCCCGACCGGCCTCGTTCAGCGAACCGCCGGCCTGCCTGCTGCACTGGTGGCGCAACGGCGTCATGGTCACGCATACGAGCTATATCGGCCGTTTCGACGGGCCGTACCCTTTCGCCTGAGGTCTCCGCGGTGGCAATCCGGGGGCGGATGCGCTAACGCTTGCGA
>DATHNU010001109.1:0-11992 GCA_035485695.1 Reyranella sp.
TCTGCAGGAACGCCACAACTGGGCGCGGCTGCAGGTCATCCAGCCGATGTACAGCCTGGTGAAGCGCCAGGCCGAGGTCGAGATCCTGCCGATGGCTGAGGCCAACGGCATCGGCGTCATTCCCTACAGCCCGGCCGCGGCGGGCCTCCTGTCGGGCAAGTATTTCGGCCAGGCCTCGGGACGACTCAAGACCAACAAGATGTACGAGGCGCGCTACGGCGATAAGTGGATGTTCGAGGTCGCCGAGAAGTATGTCGGCTTCTGCAAGCACAAGGGTCTGCATCCGGTCAGCACGGCGATCGCCTGGGTGGCCGCGCATCCTGCGGTCACCGCGCCCATCATCGGCGCGCGCAATGTCGAGCAGCTCAAGGATTCTCTGGCCGCGGTGAAGATCGACATGACGCCAGCGCTGCGCGCCGAGCTCGCGGAGCTCTCGCGCACGCCGCCGCCGGCTACCGATCGATCGGAAGAGCAGAAGGTGGCGAAGGCCGCGGCGTAGCAGCCACCTCGTCGCGAAAGACCGCCGTAATCCATGATGCGGCATGCGTTTCGGGACGCCCGAGCCGTTGCATCCTACTTTTGGCGTTGTCGCAGAAATGCAGATCGTTCAGCCGGGGCTTCTATGTGGTTTGAGAGACTGAGCCACAAAGCTTCAACGGAAGACGCGTCGGCCGTCGCCCGCCGTACCAGAACTCGGGCAATCGGTCCGACAAATTGAGTAAGCGCCTCTTGCACCCGCTCCAGCTCATGTTCAGGCAGGCGGACGCTGCTGTCGCTTCGCTGCGATGTGCCGGCCGCCATCGGCGAGCGGGAGCGAAGCAAAATTTCCACATCACGACGGAACCGCTCCCGCTCAGCGCTATCGGCGATCAACAAGGCGAGCTGTGAACAAAGGTCGCCGACGGATCGGCTGCGACCGGCTGTCGTGCGGACCAGGATGCGGGCGATAGGACCAACATAACCCGTCAGCTTGTGCTCCAGCGCCTGCAACGTATCGGCATCGAGCTGCGCCTCAGGCGCTCGCGCCCCGGTGTCGCGGCGCACTTTCTGCGAATCGGCCGTGCCGTCCGCAGCACCAACCAATGGGGAGATACGGGTGGCTACATTCCCCTCATCGCCGCGGCTGCCGCCAAGCACCTGCCGCAACGCCTCGGCCATCTCGTCACCCGTATGGAAACGATCGTCCGGCTGTTTTTCCATGGCGCGCTCGAGCACGAACTGCAGCCTCGGCGCCGCAGCGCGAACAGGCGCAGGTAGCAGCGGCAATCTCTCATTCTGAATGCGATGGCTGACCTCTCCCATATTGTGGCCTGGGAAGGCGCGCTCACCAGCCACCATTTCGAACAACGTCGCCCCTGCCGAGAAAAGATCGGAGCGGCCGTCCACCATGCTGCCACGGCACTGCTCCGGCGACATGTAGTTTGGCGTGCCCATCGACGATGAGGTGCTGGTGACGTCGGTATTCACGAATCGGGAGATACCGAAATCCGCGACCTTGACCCGCATTTCGGGGGTCAACATGATATTTGCCGGTTTGATGTCCTGATGAATGACGCCCATCGCGTGCGCGCTGGCCAGAGCGTCCAATACCTGCAGCATGATTCCGATGGCATCCGGAACGGCCATGACAGGGGCGGTATCGAGCGCCTGGCGCAAGCTCGCGCCATAAACGAATTCCATCGCAATGAAGGGCTGTCCGTCATGAAGGGCGAAGTCATAAATAGCGACGATGTTGGGATGTGCACAGCGGGCGGCCGCCTGAGCCTCTCGCCGAAAACGCCGAATGTATTCGGCGCGCTTGCCACCACTCATCAACTCGGTCGAGATCAGTTTTATGGCGACCGACCTGTGGATCTCAGGGTCATGTGCCTTGAAGATCTGACCCATTCCACCAATGCCCACCAAGTTCTCAACGAAATAGCGGCCGATGGCGGTCGGGATCGGGGCCACGCCTACCCCCTCGAAGGCGCACCGATCATGCGCCCTCCAGCATTTTTATGGCGTTCTGCAAGCTGCGATGCATCAAATTGAACGAGCGTCCAAGCGAAGCAATTTCGTCGCGGCCTTTTACCGGGTACTCCGCAACGTCGGGTTTCCCCGCACTCACATCGCGCGCTAGCGCGGTGATTTGCTGCATCGGCCGCAAAATGAAGAAGTGCATCAGCACGTTCAACAATACGAGCATCCCCAGGAATACTGCACTCAGCGCAGCCACGAACGCCAACAACGAGCGGTTTGCTCGGGCCAGCGCCACACTCAGCGGAACCGAAACGATCTGTGCCCCGATGACGTCGTTCAGTACCCAGCCAAATCCGTTGCTGTTGCCGTACAGGTCAACCATCGTTGCGGGCGCCGCCGCCGGCGTCGAATGACAAGAGAGACAAGCGCGGTCGGTCAGCCGGAATGGGCGAGCGAAGGTCAGAAACGGACCCGACGGGGTGTCCCGCGTGGCGACAAATTCAGCGAGCGCAGTGTTCTGCTTGAACACATTGATGATGTCGGCTTCCCAGGTCGTGGCGCGGTCGGAAGGATTGGTCGGGTTGAGCGCGGCTTCCTTATAGGAGTAGTCCGGAAAATCCTTCTGGACCTGATGGAGCACGGTTTGCGCCGACCAGGACGGAACCGAATGGGGCAGGAACCGCACGGCCATCTGCTCGCTGATCAGAGGCCTGATCTCATTCTGGGTGTAGCCGCGAACGGCCGTTCCGCTGCGCATGATGAGATTGGCTTCATTGAGCATCTGCCGCTTGGCTTCCTCCGTCGTGATTTCCCTGGCCAGGAAAGTCGCTACCGCCAGGCCAATCAGAAACGCCGTAATCATCACCAGATTGAATTTGGTCCTGAGCCCCATGCCATTCTCCATGCCGCCTTTTCACCGTACGCTGTTGGCGAGTCGTGTTGCCTGTTCAGCGCTCAGGCGGCCGGTCATTTCGCTCTTGATTTCGAACTGGTAGCGGCGGATGGCGGCCCGGGTTTCGGGTCCGAATGTCCCGTCTATCCGGCCACTGTAGTAGCCCATGGTTGCCAGCATCGTCTGGATCCGGCGCCGATCCTGCTCGGACATCTGATCCTCGTCCGCCATGGTCAGGCGTTGCGGCGGCGCAACCGGCAATGCCACGACCGATGGCTCGGGCGGCGGCGGCGCCGGAGGGACGGCAGTGACGGCTGGCGCAGCGGGCGCGGCCGAAGGCGAAGCATCGCGCCGCCCGCCCGGCTCGACCGCGCGACGATCAACCGCCGGGAAGAAATGCGCCGTCACCGCAGCAGTCTTGGAAAGCCGGCGGCGCATCCCACTCATGAACGTGTCGGGGTTCACCTCGCCTTCTGCAACCTGATCGCGCAAGGCCAGCGATGCCGCCGTCGGCCCATCGGCTGTGCCATCGTTGATGGCACCTATCACGGCGAAATTCGAAGGGCGCATCTGTTCGACGAGTCCACCCAGTCCTGTTGGCGCTGAAGCGGCCGGCGTCTGGAACACGTCCAGCACGACGAATCCGGTGCTCTCCTGGGCACGGATCAGGCTGTCGACCAGACTCTTTGCAATGATGCCCTGAGTAAGAACGTCGTAGTCGCGAGCGATGGTGGTGGATGCCGGCAAAAGAAACGATCGTCCATTGAACTCCAAGGCATAACCGCAATAGTAGAGCGCGCCCAAAGCAGAAGGTGCTGCAGCGAGTCGGCGCGCCAAAGTACCAATGGACGTATCGAATTCGCCTCGTCCCAGGTCGCTGCGTTCCATGACATCGAACCCTTTGCCACGCAATGCATCGCGCACGGTCGTGGCAGAAGCGCTGCACCGCGCAAGGGCGGGCATGCTTGCGTAGCGCCCATTGGAAATGACAAGGGCTATTCGCAGTTGCTCGGACCTCGCCGTGTTCAGACAACAACAGGCAACGGCGAGGCCGACGAGGATGGTCATCAGACGAGCACGCATCATCAACCTGCCGGCTGTTCAAAGCGTACGATCTCGCAATCGCAAGCCAAGCGGCCGTCGCTTCGATCCCAATGTTAAGGAAACCCACACCCGCGATGGGCCGCCGATGACCATTTCACCACGTGTGCGATAATTCGCCAATGCAATCGAGCGCGTTGGCTCAACCTGCAGCGCCCGGTCACACGGTTGTCACAGTCGGCGGACGCGGCTCTCCTTGGCGCAATTGAAGAGCCGACTGGCGCACCCAGCACTGACTACTGCGTGGAAAACAGCTGCCGGGTCGTGGCATCGCAGGCGACGGTCTTGGCATCGCCGAAGACCGGCGTCGGGATGGGAATGACGCGGCCGATCGAGATCTGCGGCGAGCGGATCTTGCCTTGGACGAGGACCGGGCCGTGCAGGTCGAGGAGATCGAACGACTTGGGATCGGCTTTGACCTGGGCATTCACGACCTGGCTCTGTAGGGAGACCTGGCCGCTGACATGGAGGACCGACTTCTGCGTATCGAGAAGCGTGCGGTCGAAGATGACGGTGCCGCGCTGGAAGTTGAGTCGGCCCAGGGCGCACAGGATCGGGATGCGATTGTCGCCCGTCACGTAGAGGATCAGCGCGTCGAAGAGCTGCAAGCCGGCCAGGCTCACCATCAGGCTGCTCACCGAGCCGCCGGTCATCGCCACCTCGACGTTGCCGTCGGCGACGCTCATTACCTGGGCCAGCGACTTGCCGGAACCCGCGAGCGCCACCTGCCCCTGGATCTTGCCCTTGGTGGTGTCGAAATAGCGCGAGTTGCGGAAGAACATGCCGAGCTCGATGTTCGAGCCTTTCAACGCCGCCCGTACCTTGGGCAAGTCGGTCTGCGCGTCGATTGAAAGCTCGCCCGCGATGGTGCCACCGCCGATCAGCGACAAAGTGAGCGGCTTGGCCGTCGCCACGCCGTTGTTGATCAGGACGCGGAACGCCAGCGCCTGCACCGGCAGATAGGCCGGGGCCACGACCTTCTTCGCGTCGAGCGTCACGTCCATGTTCATGGCCCGCAGGCGCTCGGTATGGAGCGGCACGTTGGGGAAGAGGTCGCCGGTGGCTTCGAGCTGCTGCTGGGTCTGCTTCTGCTGCGCCGAGACGTTGCCGGTCTTGCCCGGCGGCGCGCCGACCAGCGGCGCCAGATCGGCGAAGGCCAGATTCTGCGAGACCAGCTTGGCGGTGAGGAACTCAGGCTTCTTGGTCTCGTCGATCAGGATGTCACCGGTGAGATCGCTGTCGCCGACATGCCACTTGGTGTTCACGAACTTCCACAGGCCGGGCTCGCGGTCGAGCTTGCCGCTGATCCGATAAGGCGGCGTGGGCGGACCGGGTATGCCCAGCAACGGGTAGATCTCCGACAGGTTCGGCCCGGAGAGCGTGAGATCGGCGTTGGCGCCGGTCCACTGGAAGGGATCCTGCACGGTGCCCTTCAAGGTGAGCTTGGTGGCGCCATAGTCGACATTGAGATCGATCGGATAGGGCTGCGCGGTATCGCGCAGCATGAGTGCCGAGCCGCCGACGAAGTGGACGGTGAGCGGCTGGTTCTCGAGCTTGCCCTTGAGCTGCAGTTCGGCCTGGGGCTGGGCGCCGGCCTTGCCTTCCGCCGTCGACACCGTGCCATCGAGCGCAAGCTTGCGCTTGGCGTCCTGGTAGGAAAGATGCCCGTCGGTGATCTCGAGATGGCCGACCAGCGGCATCTCGGTCCGTTCCTTGGGCGCCGCCGCCTTGGCAAGGCCGGTCGTCACCGGGCTTTCGCCGAGGCTCCAGTTCAACTGCTCCTTGTCGCCCACTTCGACGGCGACCTCGGGCTTGCGCAGCACCAGGCTGGGCAGGACGATATCGCCCTTGAGCAACGGCCAAAGCCGGATGTCGAAGTCAACCTGCTCGGCCTTCAGCATGTGCTCGGCCTTGCCCCAATCGGCATTGGCCACCTCGACGCCGTCCAGGTGGACGTGCGCGGTCGAACCCCACTCGATGGTGATTTTGGCGATATGAGTCTTGCGGCCCGAATAGGCGCTGGCGCTGCTTTCGACGCGGCTACGGAAGTCGTCCGACGTCAAGAACAGGTAGCCGGCCGCCACCGCCGCCACGATTAGGGCGACAAAAATGCCGGCCGACCAGCTCAGGATTTTGGCGGTACGTCCCATGGTTCCATGCTCTTGCCTGCGAACGTGCAGGATTGGAGACGGGTCTCAGGGTGGGAACGATCCGATCGAGGCGTCGGTTCCTTCCGACGCTCCGGCAATGCTCAATGCGGCAAGGCTTCGCCGCATTCGCCGGCCTTGGCGATGCGCACGCCGCCGATCGCGATCCGGTCGCCGCGCCATTGCAGCTCGACATGAGCTCGGCCGCCCTCCGCGCATTGCGGCCCGTCCTCTTGGCGCCACACCGGCGTCTCGGCCATCATCTTCTCGTAGTCGGGATAAACGCCCTTCAAAATGACCAGGCCCTTGGGCAGACGGCGGTCGAGCTCATCGTGCCAAGAGACGACGTCGACATCGTGCCAGGCGTCATTCGCCCAGACATAGAGCAGCTCGCGATTGAAATTGCCGGTGCCGGACTCGTCCGCCGGCACGTGCAGCACGATGCGGCCGCCGGCGCGCAGGATCCGAGGCGTGTCGTACCAGAAAGCCGCATCGTCGCCGGAGATCAGGATCGGACGCAGCGTGCCGGCGGCGAGGCGCTCAAAGATGACGACACGCGGCCAGGGAAGCGTGTGAAGCTGATCGCCCGGCGCCGGCTTGAAGTCGTAGTGGGCCCACGAGAAATCGTGACCCGCCACCGCGCCGACCTGGCCGAACCCGCCCACTTCGCAGGCTTCCCCAGGCTTGACGAGCGCCGCGACACAGCGCGCCTTGGCATCGGCCACGCTCACCGCGGCTGTGCCATCGAGATGCCGCGGCTCCTCGGCCGCGGCGCCGGCTGCGATCAGGCTGCCGGCCACAAGCGCCGCGCCGATCCATCGTTCCAATCGCCGCACTGCCGCCTCCCGGGACGAGATCGGGAATTTTAGCCGAGGGAATAGTCAGCCGCCATGCAGCAAGACGATCCACGCCAGACACAGATTTGCCACTGGCCGGTCTCGCGGTTTCGCCGGAGCTTGCCGCGATGCCAAGGGACATTCTCGAGGGGACTGTCTACGACCGACGGATGAGCGTCCGGCCGCCGCAGCGCGCGAGGCCGGTGCAGAACAGCGAGACGATCGGCTCGTTGATCGTGGTCGCCGCCGTGTTGCTCGACACCGACATGCACGGCGGTGTCTTCACCCTCGAGCAGCTCCTGAAGAAGATGCGCGAACTGCTGAAGCCGGGTCGGACGCTCGCGGCCGACGACGTGCGGGCCGTTCTGCCGGGCATGGGACACTGCCTGCACACGGTTGGCGGCCGGTGGCGGTGGAAGCGCCGCGAGCCGGCCTACCTGGGCTGACCACGGCTCTTCCTCCGCGGCGGCCCGCAGCGACGTAAGGCATGGACAAGCCCGTTCTTCAGAAGGTTACCCTGGCCTTCGTCCTCGGCACCGGCATGGCGGCAGCGATCGGGCTCGGCATCCTCAGCGCCTGGGCATGGTCGACGCCAGAAGTGTCGATCTGGCTCAAGGCCATGCTTCCTCTTCTCACGATCGGCATATTGGCGCTCGAGGTCATGCTGGGCCTGGCGCTGCGGCGCCGGGCGCGGCAGCGCTGACCGGCGATCTGTAGTGATATAGGCTCTTCCTGCACCATCTTGCCGAACCATCCCTGAAACCCGTGGAGACCGGCCGTGTTGCCGATCGAGCCAGCCTGTCCATGAAGACCACGAAGCCGCGGCAGGTCGGCGCCTGGATCGTGCTCGCGGTCCTGGTGGCCTTCCTGTGCGCCGCCATCGCCTTCATGATTGTCGGCTGGGGGCCGGGCGAAGGCGAGCGCGGACAGGAAATGTCGACCGCCGGCTATGTCGCCATGGTGCTGGGCATCATCGTCACCCTGGCGCTGGGAACGGGCCTGATGGCGCTTGTTTTCTACAGCAACCGCGAAGGCCACGATCAGGACTCGGACCTGAAGCGCGACGAATAACGTCAACGCGGCGCGACTTCGCCATCACCGGCCAGAAGCGCCTCGAGACGGTCGAGCAATGGGCGTTGCCCCTCGAGGATCTTCGCGCGGGCATCGGCCATGCCGAACCACGCCGCCCGATCGACTTCAGGAAACGATTCGCGGCGACCACTACGCGGCGGCCATTCGATCTCGAAGCTGTTGCTGGTGAGGCGCTCGGGGTCGAACTCGCCCTCCAGCGCGAAGGCCTCGACCTGCTTGCCGCCGCGCTGGCGGATGACGCCAAGCCGCTGCAGCGGGCCGGCGGGCCTGCTGCCCAGTTCCTCGGCGAACTCGCGGCGCGCGGTCACCTCGGCGTCCTCGCCCGCGACGCGCTCACCCTTGGGAATCGACCAGGCGCCGAGATCCTTGCGACGCCAGAACGGCCCTCCAGGATGGACGAGGAGAACAAGGAGCTGCCCGGCGTCGCGGCGGTAGAGAAGAATGCCGGCGCTTTCCGTCGCCATGCGCGGCCTCCGATGCTGACTAGTCGCGCCGCCAATCCGGGAAAGCCAGAGCGCGCCAGCCGCTGCGATCGAATTTCTGCCAGTTTCCTTCCGGCTGGGCGAGGCGGTCGGCGATGGCATAGACCGCCGCCGGGTGATGGCCGAGGCCGCAATGGCTGCCATAGACCTCGATATTTTCGCTCGCCGGGCCATCCTGATTGAGGCAGGTCTGCCAGGCGCAGATGCCGTCGCTGCGGCTGAAGATCGAGGTGGTCGGCACGGGCGGCGCCTCGACCAGCGTGTCGAGCAGTTCCTGATCGTCGACCTTGCTGCCCGACACCATCTCGTAGGCGCGCCAGGCGTTGGTCGATTTCGGCGAACCGGCGAACGGACTGCCGAGGCTGATCATGCAGCGCACCTTGTCGGGCGCGAGCTTGGCGAGCTGGCGGGCATAGAGGCCGCCCAGGCTCCAGCCGACGAGGCTGATCTTGCGTCGATCATAGCGCTCGAACAGTTCGTCGATGCGGGCCACCATGTCGCGCTCGAGGCTGCCGCGCAGGCCCAAGTTGCGGCCCTGCTTCCAGCCATGCACATGGTAACCGTGCGAATTGAGAAAGCTGCGCAAAGGCCGCGTGCTCGAATCGTCGGCCAGCAGGCCCGGCAGGACGAGGACGGGATGGCCATCGCCGCGCGGGGTGACCGAGAGCCAGGGACGCAGCAGCCAGAAAGCGCCGAACTCAGGCATGGCGCGGCCTTCGAGCAGCATCAGCGTCGTCGACGGAGGGGGAAGGGCAGCCAGGGTGGCGGACATGATTTTCCTTGTTACGCTACGCATTAAGAACGGGGGTAACGGTTGCACTGCAACATGGCTGCATGTCCAGCCCTGCCCGCGCTGTGACGTACCGTCACCGTCTGAGCCTGGTTGGTTGCCGCACGGGCCGTGCGTCAGTCGTAATTTACCCGAAGCCTTTCGGCGAAAGCCCCGCGCTTGCTCAGCACGCCCTCGGGACCGGGCGCCCGCCGCAGGTTCGGCCGCTGGAGCAGCGGCTTCAGCATCAGGGGCAGCAGCGCCTTGTTCATCTGGGCGCCGAAGCAGGTGTGCAGGCCGTAGCCGAAATGAATGTATTCGTGCGGTAGTCGCCGGGGATTGAAGGATTGCGGATCAAGCAGCCGCCGCTCGTCCATCATGGCCGAACTGAAGGCGGCGTAGACCGTGGCGCCTTCGGGCACCTGGGTCGCGCGCGATGTTCCCGCGGCGATGACAGTGGGCTGCGTGGCGACGCGCGGCAAGGCGGGCCCCAGGGGATCGAAGCGCATCGCTTCGAAGAAGTAGCCGGCCAGCAGCTGGTCGTCGTTGGCGCGCGCCGCCTGTTGCGCGCCGGCCAGCGCATCGGGCCGGCGCAGCAGCTGCTCGAGCGCCTGCGGCACCACCATGGGCGGCTGCGGCGGGCCGCCGACGGCGAAGCTCATCAGCGCGACGCGGATCCAGTCATCGTTGAAGCGGGCATTGCCCGTGGCCTGCTCCTCGAGGCAGCGGCCGAGGACATCATCCAGCTTCACCCCGGACGCACGCCGCGCGTCGATCAGACCCCGGACATGGGCTTGCAGGCGCGGCGCCAGCACATCGACTTCGGCCCGCAACTTGGGATCGTCGGCGGCATCGACGAACTGGAATTCGAACAGGCGGGTCGCCCAGACGCGCATGTCGCCGTCGGGCGGATTGGGGATGCCGAAATACGATCCCAGCACCTCGAAGGTAACCCGGCGCACCAGCGAATCGACGACCTCCAGATCGCCGTTCGCCTGCGCCACGATCTGTCCGGCGAGCTGCTCGACCGCAGGCACCAGGCGCTGGGCGATGTCGGCCGGCCGCACGACCTTCATCAGGGCGGCTAGGTCGTCGCGATAGACCGGCGTGTCGTCCATGCCGAGGATGAACGGAAACCCGCCGGTGATGATGCCGACCTTGCGCGCCCACGGCACGCGGAACGCCTGGTCGTTCAGGAACACCTCGCGCACGTCGTCATAACGCGTCACGACGACGGTGTTGCGGAAGCGCAGGATGGGACGGATCGCCCGCAGCACGCGAAAACCGAAGGGGATGCGCGTGGCGACCCATGTCATCAGCCAGGCCT
Source organism: Reyranella sp. (assembly GCA_035485695.1). Classification (GTDB taxonomy): domain Bacteria; phylum Pseudomonadota; class Alphaproteobacteria; order Reyranellales; family Reyranellaceae; genus Reyranella. The sequence continues at coordinate 10,606 of DATHNU010001109.1, forward strand.
TGAATCCGGTGGCGGGTGGACGCAGCGGATCCTGCGTCGTGGTCATGCTCATAGGCTTGCCAGGTATTTGAGGGCGGGAAAGCTCGGCAGGAAGAAATATTCACCCCCGGCCGACTGGATGAAGGTCTCGACCTCGACGATGCGGCGCAACGGCCGCTCGCCGATGGAGAAGCCGCCTTTCGGTCCGACCAGCGGATCGGTCTCGTCGTACAGCGTCGCAAAGTTCTTGTTCAGGATCCAGGTCTGCTGCACGAACTCGAATTGGCGGGCGATGTCGGCGTTGAGGCAGATGAAAAGCAGGCCGCGCTCCGCGCCGTCGTCGCTCTGGCGGTCGGCCGCCGGCGGTCCGTACTTGCGGCCACGCCGCAGGATCCGGTGATTGTTGGCGGCGTCGAGCAGAGTCTGCGCCGAGGCTGCGTCCTTGGCCAGGCTGTCGCGCGGATTGGCCCGGCGCACATGCGAGCCGACCGGGCAGCCATGGCCGTGCGGGTCGGTCCCGATGAAACCGAAAGCGTTCTGCGGGAAGTCGTACTCGTCCGGCGGGAGAAGCCCGCTCGGGCACAGCATGTGGCCGTCGACGTTGCGGCCGACGACCCGTTCGGCCAGCCAGTCGACCGTGACGTGCGTCGCGGCCGGATCATGGGCACGAATTCTGGCGGCGTTGTCGGCCAGCGAATTCCAGAACCGGGCGACGTACTGGCGAAGCTCGCGCACCACCATGTAGCTGCCGTTGAGGCCAAAATTGAAGAAGCCCTCGGGCGCCCCTTGCTGCGTCAGATCCGAAGTGCGGGCCAGCAGATCGTCGGGCACCAGCGGACCGGGCGCATCTTCGGCGTGGGCATTGACATGGCCCAGCAGGATCTCACCCAGAGGCACGCCATGCCACGGATCGCGCGGCGCGGGCTGGCCGTTGTTGAGGACGATCGTATCGTCCTTGCCGCCATCGTCGGTGCCGAACGGGATCGGCTGCGACAGGCCGTCGGCGAAGCCGAAATGCTCGCGGGCGATGCCCTTGTCATCAAGCTGCAGATCGAGCGCGAGCTGGTGGACGATCTTCACGTTGTGCGCCGCGAGCGCTGTCTCGACCGCACCGGCCCATGCCTGGACGGCTTTCGCGTCCTTCTCATAAAGCAGCAGCAGGGCGTGCACGGTGGTGGGCGTGATCACCTGACGCGGCGATCCCTTGTCGGGGCCGCTCAGTGCGCGATCATCTTGCACCGGCGTGTTGCCGCTCCAGCGCGGCCCGCCCTCGATGACGGGGCGCTGCCACTGGTCCTTGATCCTGTCGCCCAGGCGGCGCAGCCGGTCTTCCTGGTACATGCCCTCACGAAACGGCTGCGAAAAGCTCGCCAGCGCATCCGCCGACAACCCCGACTTCTGCAGGCCC
>DATHNU010001110.1:0-4894 GCA_035485695.1 Reyranella sp.
GGTCTCGGCGAAGTCGAGCAGCAGCTCGGAGTGGCGGACCGGCGCGAAATCGCCCGACCCCACGAAGCCTTCCTCCTCGGTGATGTTCTCCAGCAGGAAATGCTGCACGTCCCAATGCGGGCAGGCGGCGTAAACCGCGCCTAGCCATTCCGAGAAGTGGCTGACATAGTGGAAGTGCTGCTTCACCCACTCGCCCAGCAGGCGGCGGTCGAGCTTGCCCGAGGTCCAGGCCTCGCTCCACGGATGCACCGCCGAATGACGCTGTTCGATCGCTTCCTCGAGAGCCAGACGGAATGCACTCTTGGCCATGGCGAACCTCCTCTTGGTTGGAATATGGAAATTGTATACAATCGGCCTGGAACTTGTCAATTTTGGCCCCCCATCCGGTGTACAATTATTCCTATCCGTATACAAAGAGCATGAGATCCGAGGACTACGCTCGAGGCGACTCGTTCCAAGTCGAGAAGCGCACGCTTTTCTCGACGGAATGGCTCCCCCTATGCGCCGACGGGCAAATCGCCAATGTCGGCGACTTTCTGGCGGCCACAGCTGGCGGCTGGAGCGTTTTTGGCGTGCGCGACCGGGAGGGCGCCGTGCAGGTCCTGCGCAACGCCTGTCGGCATCAGAACATGCAGGTCGTGGGCACGCCCTCGGGCAATTGCGAGAGCTTCCGCTGCCGCTTCCACGGCTGGACGTATGACCTGCAGGGACGATTTCTGGGCGCACCGCCGCCGGTCGCGCCCAAGGACCCGGGATCGCCCGAGCTTCACCTGGCGTCGCTCTCGACCGGCATCGTGTCGGGAATCGTCTTCTTCAGTCTCGCGGCGCCTGCCCAGCCGCCCGACCTCGGCGGATCGCTGCCGGCCTATGGCGGCACGCTCACGACCGAGATCGCCTGCAACTGGAAGGTCTGCGTCGAGCATCTGCTGGCGGAGCACACGCCATCGCCGGATTTTGGCTGGCACTGGCCGCTGATCGCGGTACGGCGCGCCGGCTCTGTGACGATCATGGAGCAGGTCGTGCCACACACCTTCCTGCGCACGCGGCTTCTGACCCACGTGTTCGGCAGCTCGCCCGACGATCACAAGCAAGCCGCCGCTACGATCAGGCACGTCTGCGAACGCCTCCAGGCTGACCGCAACGACGGCAAGCCGGCAGCCGACGGTGCGTTGGTGGCAACGTTCCACCGCCAGCTTGCTGAGGCCTACGCACGGGACCGCGCGACGACCTGAACCTGCTGCCGTCCTCTTGAACGGCAGAAGATTTTTCGCTTCGCATTACGTCCCCTCATGGACCGCTTCACTTCTTCTCCATGGCGCACGGCGCGGCCGGCTCCCAGCTCGGTTAGACGTGTTCCGGAGGTCCAATCCATGAGCCTGCAAGCCAGTGTCATCGCCAACCTGCCGTATGTCGAAGCCGACATGAATTACCTCGCGCTGATGCTCGACCGTCCGCGCAATTACACGTTTGAGCCGCCACCTGGCGTGCCGCGCAGCAACACGAACCATGAGGCGCACAAGGTGGCGATCCACGACGCTCGCCCGGTTGCCGGCGCGGTGTCGCTCGACTCCAACGGCTTTGCTCTGGTGAATCACAGGAGCGCGGTGCGCGATTTCTTCGACGAGGAAGAGGTGCGCCGCGTCTACTACCCGGAAGTCGAGCGGATCCTGAAGCAGGCGACCGGCGCCTACCGCGTCCATATCTTCGACCACACGGTGCGCCGCCGCGTCGAGGGCGCCCAGGATCGCAGCGATGCGCCGCGCCAGCCGGTGCAGCGCGTGCATATCGACCACACCGCGCGGTCCGGCCCACAGCGGGTGCGCGACCTCCTGCCCGACGAGGCCGACGAACTGCTGAAAGGCCGCGTCCAGGTGATCAACCTGTGGCGGCCGATCAAGGGGCCGCTGCAGGATTCGCCGCTCGCCGTCTGCGATGCCACGACCATTCGCGCCGATGATCTTGTGCCGTCAGATCTCGTCTACCCGCATCGCGTCGGCGAGACCTATTCGGTGCGCTACAATCCTGCCCATCAATGGTTCTACGTGCCGCGCATGCAGCCCGACGAGGCGCTGCTGCTCAAGTGCTCCGATACCGCGACAGGCGTGCCGGCCCGCTTTACGCCGCACAGCGCCTTCATCGATCCGACCACGCCGGCCGATGCGCCGCCGCGCGAGAGCATCGAGGTGCGAACCCTGGTGTTCCACCGCTAGGCGGCTAGACCGGAAGTTCGTGCCCGCGGCCGATGTTGCGGACGATCTCGCTGAGATGCGGCTTGGCCTCGAGCAGGGCACGCCGATAGGCGATCAATCCCCGCAGCATCGCGCCGTCGCGTTTGAGCAGAGAGTCGGCGAACTCGACCATGCGCGTGTTGGGCCAGCCGTGCTTACGCAGCTCGAGCAGCTTCAGGAACGCCGCTTCCTCCTCGCCCGGCGCGTGTTGGCACATCAGGATCGCCGCGGCCGCGGTCGAGCGCGAGACGCCGGCATGGCAATGCACCAGCACGTGGCTGCCCGGTTGGCCATGCACGCGCTCACCGAATTCGAGCACCTTGACGATGTGTGCGGGCGAGCAGGCCTCGAAGCCTGGATACTCGGCCACGACGTCGTCGAAACGGATCAGCTCGTGGTCGATCCCCGAATAGTCGTCGAGGGCGGTTGGCCGCGGCTCGTGGGTGTCGATGATCGACAGCACGTGGCTGACGCCGATCGAACAGTGCTGCGACAATTCGGGAATGCCGCAGATCGTGACCTTGTGTGTGGGAAGAGGCATGGGCAGCCTTTCTAAAGCAAGCCGTAGGCCATGTGCAGCCCGACCGCGAACATGCCGAACAGGAAAATGCGCCGGAACGTCTCGGGCGAGACCGCATTGCGCGTCTTCTGGCCGATCCAGACGCCCATGAAAGTCGGCACGATGGCTGCGATGGCGCCCACGAGGTTGGTCGAATCGAACGCGCCCTGAACCACCAGGGCCATGGTGAGCGCACCGATGATGAAAAGGAACATGATGCCCAAAGCCTGCACCAGATCGTGCCGGTCGATGTCGAGCGACTGCATGTAGGGCAGGAACGGCACGGCGGCGACGCCGGTAATGCCCGCCACCGCGCCGCTCGCCAGGCCGATCAGCGGGTTGGCCCAGCGCTCGGTGGTGCGCGACACCGCCGGCCGCCACGCCGTGAGCGCCAATGCCGCGTAGAGCACCAGGATCACCCCGACCCAGGACATCGCCCTCTGCGAGCCGAGATGGCCGAAGCCCACCGCGACGAAGATCAAGGCCGCCACGGACGTCACCGCCATCGTCCAGAACCGGCGCAGCAGCTTCAGGAAGTCCCGACCGTAGATCGCCTGCCAGATGTTGGTCGCCATGCTCGGGATGACCATCAGGGCGAGCGCATCTTCCGGCCGCACGGCGAACGTCATCAGCGCCAGCGCGATCGGCGGCAGTCCCATCCCGATCGCGCCCTTGGCGATCCCGGCGACGATGAAGGCGCCGGCGATCACCAGCATTTGCGTGACGGTCATTGCTGAACTGTACTCAAGCCGTGTCGGGGAAGACCTGCTGCACGAAGCGCGGATAGGCTTCATCGATCAGGCGCAGCAAGTCGTGGGACGTGCGTCCCTCCCATTTGTTCTTGTGGTCATTCTGTGGCTGCTTGGCGCGGCCGGCAAGCCGCTCAGCCTGTCATGCCTTTCGCCAGTCGGTCGAAAGCCTCCCAGAACAGGGCGCGCAGGTCATCGGTCTCCATCATCACTTCGTGCTTGGCGCCGGCGATGGTCAGGTGCTCCCCGCGCTTCAGCCTCGCCGCCACCGGCCCGTGCGTCTTGGAGTCGATCAGCTGGTCCTGGCCGGCGCTGATCAGCAGCAGCGGCAGCTCGATGCGCTCCAGGACTCCCGGGGCGAGCGCCGCCGTCATCGATCGTGTCGCCTGGCGCGCCCAGCCCAGGGTGGGTCCGCCCAGGGTGAGGCGCGGGTCGGCGGCGTACCATTCCTCGGTGAAGCGGTAGCGCCGCTCGTCGTGGGTCACGAAGTTGGAATTGAATTCCCGGGCCAGCAGGAGGAAGGGACCGGTGCCGAACAGGTAGCGCTCCTCGACCGCCGGGACCTCCGGCATCACCATGAGGACGGAGCGCAGCATGGCCTCGCGCCGCAGTCCGGTCATCGGCGACACCAGGAGGCCCGCGGCAAACGGACCCGATCCGTTCTCCGCCAGGGCGCGCAGGACGATGTGGGCGCCCATGGAATGGCAAAGCGCCAGGATCGGCCGGGGCGCGGTGGGTGCCACGATCTTGTCCAGGAACGACTGGAGGTCGGCGATATAGGTGGCGAAATTGTCGATATGGCCTTTGTTGCGGTCGGCCAGCGGTCGGTCGGACAGGCCCTGGCCGCGCCAATCCATGGAGATCACGGCATAGCCGCGACCCAATAGCTCGCCCACGACCTCGGTCGCGTACTTGTCGACGAACTCCCCGCGGCCGGTCAGGACGACGACGGTGCCGCGCGCGGTTCCCGGGACGTTCCAGCAGGCATAGCGCAGCCGGGCGCCGGCCCGCTCGAGGAAACCGTAGCGGTCGGCCGGAACGTAGGTAGCTGCCAGATCGGGCGGCACGCCGGCCGGCGCCGCAGTCGGTTCCTGATCAATCATCCCGTGCGGCGTTTTGGCGAAGGCAGTGGCCGGACGCCAGTGAAGATTTGGGCATTTCGGCCATCATCGCTCGCTGTCTCTTTACCGTTTGCAGAGGCACGGCTATAGATCGCCCGGTCGCCGCATCGTCTGCGAAGGGTCGCAGACGAGGAAACCGGGCGCAAGGAAGCCTCCAAGAGGTCAGCCGCACTGCGTGGTTATCGGCTCGTCGGTTGAGTCGATCCGGCACGGTCCTTGCGTCGACGTTGATCGTCC
>DATHNU010001111.1:0-5625 GCA_035485695.1 Reyranella sp.
TCATGGTCACGCTCTCCGAGGTCGCCATCGCCATGCTGATCGCCTGCGGCGCCGGCATCCTCACGGGCGCGCTGGTGGGCGGCATCGCGGTGCTGCGTAACCTGATGCTGCCGGTTTTCTCCAGCCTCTACGCCGTGCCGATCGTGATCCTCTATCCGATCTTCACGGCGTGGTTCGGCATCGGTTCGGAATCCAAGATCGCCTTCGCCGGCATCTACGGCTTCTTCCCGGTGATGCTGTCGACCGCCGCCGGCATTCGCACCATCGATCCGCAATATCTGCTGGCGGCGCGCAGCATGGGCGCCACTTTGCCGCAACAGATCACGCGGGTGATCATCCCGGCCTCCATCCCGACGGTGCTGGCCGGGTTGCGACTGGGCGGCGCGCTCACCATCATCGGCGTCGTGGTGTCGGAAATGCTGACCTCGTCGGCCGGCATCGGCTATCTGGTCACGCGCTACCGCACCATTCTCGACAGTGCCCACGTGTTCGCGGCCATCCTGATGATCCTGTTGCTGTCGATCCTGTTCGACCTCTTGGCGCGCGCCGTCGAGCGGCGCACCCTGGTCTGGCAGACGGCGGGCCGGCGGGAGAAAGCCGGCGCCGCGGCGACCCCTGCAATGCCGGCACCAGCCCCCGTGTAATCAAGGAGCGTCTCATGACCCAATCCCTGCTGCAGACCACCGTCGTCGGCTCCTACCCGCAACCCGACTGGCTGGTGAACCGCCCGCTGCTTGCCAAGGGCGTGCCGCGCACGCGGCTGCGCGAGCTCTGGCGGGTCGAGGAACCCTTCCTCGAGCAGGCGCAGGACGACGCCACCCTGCTCGCCATCCGCGACATGGAGCGGGCCGGCATCGACATCATCACCGACGGCGAGATGCGGCGCGAGAGCTACTCCAACCGCTTCGCCACGGCGCTGGAGGGCATCGACGACGAACATCCGGCCGAGATCGTCAACAACCGCGGCCAGAAGACGCCGGTGCCGAGGGTCGTCGGCAAGGTCCGGCGCAGCAAGCCCGTCGAGCTGCGCGACATGCAGTTCCTGCGCGCCAACACCGAGAGCCTTGCCAAGATCACCCTGCCCGGCCCCTTCACCATGGGCCAGCAGGTCAAGGACGAGTTCTACAAGGACGCCGAGGCGATGTGCATGGACTACGCCGCCGCGGTGAACGAGGAGGCGCACGAGCTGGTCAAGGCCGGCGCAGACATGATCCAGCTCGACGAGCCCTGGCTGCGCAACAATCCCGAGGAAGCCAAGCGCTACGCGGTGAAGGTCATCAATCGTGCGCTGCAGGGCATCACGGTGCCGACGGTGGTGCATCTCTGCTTCGGCTACGCCGCGGTGGTGACCGGCGGCAAACCGACGGGCTATGCCTTCCTGCCGCAGCTCGCCGACAGCATCGCCCAGCAGATCTCGATCGAATCGGCGCAGCCCAAGCTCGACCTCGGCGTGCTGAAGGATCTGGCACCAAAGAAGGTGATGCTGGGCGTGATCGATCTCAACGACCCCGAGATCGAGACGCCGCAAAAGGTCGCCGACCGCATCCGCGCCGGGCTGAAATTCATGACGCCCGACAAGCTCCTGCCCGCCCCCGACTGCGGCATGAAGTACCTGCCGCGCGCGACGGCGTTCGGGAAGCTGAAGTCCTTGGCTGAAGGCGCGTCGATCGTGCGCAAGGAAATCTCTTAAGTCCGAATCGCCTAGGTCGAGGCCAACAACAAAAACCTCATGCTGAGGAGGCCGCGCAGCGGCCGTCTCGAAGCATGGGCTCCGGTAAGGTGCGCGTTGCCCACCCTTCGAGACGCGGCCTGCGGCCGCTCCTCAGGTTGAGGTTAATTTGTGTCTGCTGATTGACTAACGCGCGGTGACGGTACCGTCGGGGGCGATGGTCACCGTCTTCGGGACATTGCCCTGGGTCGCGTTGCCCGTCCATTGACCGTCGTAACCGCGCCGCAGATCCTGGACGTCCTTGTAGTGCAGCGCCTGGAGATGCGTCTTCACGCTCGCGGTTCCCGCCAGGTTGGGGGGCGCGGACTTGACCTGCGCGGCGGCTGCGCCGGCAAAGCCCAGCATGGCCAGGACGAGAAGAAGCGTTCTCATGAGGCGAGTTTGCCCTTCAGAACATGGCCGAAATACGCTCCGGTCGCTTGTCCATCCTCGAACGCCACGGCGCCGTTCACCAGCGTGGCCTTGATGCCTTCGGCCTTCTGCACCAGCCGGCGCGCCCCGCCGGGCAGATCCTTCTCGACCGTGGGCATGGCGGGCCGGATGCCGTTCTCCTCGAACAGCACCAGGTCGGCCTTGTAGCCTTCGCGCACCTGGCCACGGCCCTTGAGCTCCCACGCCACGGCATTGTCGTGCGTCAGCTTCTTCACCGCCTCTTCGAGCGTGAAGGCGCCGCGCTTGCGCACCCAGTAGCTCAGCAAGTGCGTCTGCAGCGAGGAGCCCATCTCCTGGCAGACATGGGCGCCCGAGTCCGAGAAGGTCGCGAGCGTGCGCGGATGCTTCAGGATGCCCAAAACGTCATCCGGCGATTCGTTGACGATCGGCTGGATATAGACCTGGTCGTCGTTGGCCAGCGACAGGTCGATCATCACCTCGACCGGATGCTGCCCGCGCGCCCGGGCGAGCTCGGCCACGGTGGGATCTTCCCAGTCGACGCCCTTCATGGCGAACAGATTGGCGTAGTCGGGCTTGCGCGGATCGGTGGTGGCGGCACCTCCGCCCTGCACGACATTGTCGCGCGGCTTCATCTTCGCCTCGGCCGCTACCAGCTCGCGCCGTACCGCCGGGTCGGCCAGCCGGCGCTTCTGCTCGGCCATCGGCAAGGCGCGCAGCTCGCGCCAGCCCGGCAGCACGTCGAACGGCAGGTAGGATTTCAACGAGAAGATCGCATTGATCGACTTGGTCGTGCCCTGGCCGAACATGCGGCCGCCCGCCGCCACCGTGTCGTCGATGTATTTCGTCTGATAGGCGCCGCCCAGGGGATCGTCGCCCTGCTTGGTGGCCAGCACACCGAACATGACCGGCCGCTTGAATTGCAGTGCGAGCTGCCGCAGACGATCCAGGAAGGCGCGATGTCGCGGGCCGCTGCCGATGTCGGGCCCGACCTGGAAGATGCCGGTATCGAGCTCCGCCATGGCGCCGATGATGCGGTCGATCTCCTGCCATTCGGCAATGCGGCTGGCGACCGGCGTGTCATCCGGCGTCACGTGCGTGGAGGCGCGCGAGCTCGAGAAGCCCAGGGCGCCGGCCTTGAGCGCCTCCTGCACGGCCGCGGCCATGCGGCTCATGTCGTCCTCGGTCGCCTTCTCGGACAGAGCGCGCTTGCCCATGACGTACATGCGCAAGGCGGAGTGGCCGATATACATGCCGTAGTTGATCGCCTTGGGCAGGCGTTCGACGGTCGCGAGATATTCCGGGAAGGTCTCCCAGGTCCAGTCGATGCCGGCGGCCATCGCCTCGGTCGGGATGTCCTCGACGGCGGAAAGGCAGCGCGCATACCACTCGCGGTCCGCAGGCTTGCAGGGCGCCAGCGCAAAGCCGCAATTGCTCATGACCACCGACGTGACGCCGTGCCAGCACGAGCAGGTTCCCAGCGGATCCCAGGCGACCTGCGCGTCCATGTGCGTATGGCCGTCGATGAAGCCCGGCGCCACGATCAGCCCGTCGGCATCGATGGTGCGTGCCGCGGTGCCGCTGACCTTGCCGATCTCGACGATGCGGCCGTCCTTGATGCCGACGTCGGCACCGAAGCGCGGCTTGCCCGAGCCGTCGACGACGCTACCGCCGCGGATGACGAGATCGAGCGCCATCAGAGTCGGTCCTTGTGTTCGACGATCTTCCAATAGGTGTCCTTGGCGCAGATCTTCCCGCCGCGGAAGGTGTAGATATCGCAGCCTTGGTAATTGAGATCCTCGCCGTCGGCGCCCTTGCCCTTCACGGTCCACACCGAGATCGCCCGGTTGCCGGCGTAGATATACTCCTTGTGATCCCAGCGCATGTCAGGGATGACCTTGAAGCGCGCGGCAAGGGTCTTGCGGATCGTCTCCTTGCCCTTGAGCGTGCGACCGACCGGCTCGGGGCCGCGCGCCAGCCAGAACGTGGCGTCGTCGGTGAAATGCGAAACGATCTGATCGACGTCGCGGCTGTTGAAGGCGGCGGAAATCGCCTTCATGAGCTCCGGCGTGGCAATGTCGGGATTTGCGGCTGTTACGTCCGGCATACGAAACCTCCCTCGCTGCGATGCCGAAACGATTGCAGGCTTGCTGTGCGACGGCAAGGTTTGAACGCAGAAACCTGGCCGCAGGCGTGCTAGCGTCGGCCCAAGAACGCGACCAACAAACTGGGGAAACGCCTGTGTACGACTACATCATCGTGGGCGGCGGCTCGGCCGGCTCGGTCATGGCCCACCGGCTGTCGGCCAGGAGCGCCAACAAGGTGCTGCTGTGCGAGGCCGGCCAGGACACGCCGCCGGGCAAGGAGCCGCCCGAGATCGCCGATAGCTATTCCGGCACGGCCTATTTCGACCCGCGCTTCCACTGGACCGAGCTCAAGGTCCACACCCAGATCGTGTCGCACAACAATCCGCAGGAGAACCGCCCGCCGCTGCGCAAGTACGAGCAGGCGCGCGTGCTGGGCGGCGGCTCGTCGATCAACGGCCAGATGGCCAATCGCGGTGCGCCCACCGACTACGACGAATGGGCAACGCGCGGCGCCGACGGCTGGGGCTGGAACGACGTGCTGCCCTATTTCAAGAAGGTCGAGCGCGACCTCGATTTCGACGGGCCGTTCCACGGCAAGGACGGCCGCATTCCCGTGCGTCGCATCCCGCCCGAGCACTGGACGGGGCATGCCAAGGCGGTAGCCCAGGGTTTCGAAGCCAAGGGCTTCAAGTTCCTGCCCGACCAGAACGGCGAGTTCGTCGAGGGCTACTTCCCGGTCACCCATTCCAACGCCGAGGAACGACGCGTGTCGGCGGCGATGGGCTATCTCGATGCCGAGACGCGCAAGCGCCCCAACCTCACGATCTCGACCGACACGCAGGTGAAGTCCCTGCTGTTCGAGGGCACGCGCTGCGTCGGCGTGACGGCCATGGTCGCCGGCCAGGAACAGGAGTTCCGCGCCGGCCGCGAGGTGATCCTGTCGTCGGGCGCGATCCACACGCCGGCCCACCTGATGCGCGCCGGCATCGGCCCGGTCGGGCATCTGGCCGATCTCGGCGTCCCCGTGATCGCCGCGTTGCCCGGCGTCGGCCAGCGTTTGATGGATCATCCCTCGATCGCGCTCTCGTCCTTCATCCGCCGCGGCGCACGCATGAACAAGCATACGCGTCGCCACATCCATCTCGGGCTACGATATTCCTCGAAGCTGCCGGGCGTGCCGATGGGCGATATGTTCGTGGCGGTGGTCAGCAAATCGGCCTGGCATGCGGTCGGCGAGCAGATCGCCTCGCTGCTCACCTTCATCAACAAGACCTACTCCGAGACCGGACAGGTGAAGCTCGCCTCGCGCGACTACCGGAGCGAGCCCGTCGTCGAGTTCAACCTGCTGTCCGACAAGCGCGACCTCGACCGGCTGATGAGCGGCTTCAAGCTGATGGCGGCGGTGCAGATGACCGACGC
>DATHNU010001112.1:0-3084 GCA_035485695.1 Reyranella sp.
CCGACGGCGACGGAATGGACCGAGCTCTGCCTGCGCCAGGCCGACTGCCTGATCGTAGTGCGCCGCGGCGACGACGATCGGCCGACCATGCTGCCGTTCGAGATCGAATCGGCGCAGAGCGGCGCGGTCTTCCACCGCCGGCGCGAGCTGGTGCTGCTGCATGAAGGCCACGATCCACCGCCCGGCTCGACCTCGCCGATGCTGGCCGGCGGACTCTACGGCCAGCATCACCATGTCCGCCTCGACATCCATGCCGACATCGATCGCCTGGCGCGCCTGCTGACCGGCCATGCGGTGGGCGTCGTCATGGCGGGCGGCGGCGCGCGCGCCTTCGCTCATATCGGCGTCGTCAAGGCGTTGCGCGCCTCGGGCGTGCCGATCGACCTGGTCGGCGGCACCAGCATGGGCGCCATCGTCGCCGCCGGCGTCGCCTCGCGCTGGACGGACGAGGAGCTCGTCGAGCGTTTCCGCGTCGCCTTCGTCAACGCCAATCCGCTGAGCGACTACACGCTGCCGCTGATCTCGCTCTATGCCGGCCGCCGCGTCACCCGGCTGCTGCGCCTGGCGTTCGGCGAGAAGGAGATCGAGGACCTCATCCTGCCGTTCTACTGCGTCACCGCCAACCTCACGACCTCCAACGCCGAAGTCCACACGGTCGGCAGGCTGTGGCGCTGGCTGCGCGCCTCGGTGGCCATTCCCGGCGTCATCCCGCCCTTCAACGAGGCGGGCGAGGTCCATGTCGATGGCGGCGTCATCAACAACTTCCCGGTGCGGGAGATGCGGCGGCTGGGCCGCGGCGTCACGATCGGCGTCGACATCGACACCGGCGGCGCGCTGGCGGCGGGCGCCGGGGTCATGGAACCGTGGTCGGCCTGGCAGTTCTTCCGCCGCCTGATATGGAAGCGCAACGAGACCCTGCCGATCCCGTCGATCGTGCGCATCCTGCTGCGCTCGGCCCTGGTCGCCAGCACGGCGCGCGCCCACGAGGACCGCCAGGCTGCCGACCTGCTGATCGTGCCGCCGATGAACCATATCGACCTCCTCGACTGGACGAGCTTCGACGCCGCCATCGAGCTCGGCTACCGCACCACCATGGACGCGCTCGACAAGGCCCGCGCGTCGCCGACCGGCGCCCGCCTCTTCGTCGCTTGACAGGCCGTACGGGCACCGCTCTTATTTCACCGAACGGTTAACAAAGAGCCCTTCGATGACGACTGCCGCCGATCGCCTGAGCAGCACCCTGTCCGCCCTCGCCGACCCGACTCGCCGGGCGATCCTCGCGCGCCTCATGCGGGGCGAAAGCGACGTCGGCCGGCTGGCGCAGCCCTTCGACATGACCCTGCCGGCGATCTCCAAGCATCTGAAGGTGCTGGAGCACGCCGGCCTGATCGCGCGCGGCCGCGAGGCGCAGCGCCGGCCGTGCCGGCTCGAGGCGGCGCCGTTGCGCGAGGTCGCCGAATGGGTGGCGGCCTATCGGCAGTTCTGGGAGCAACGGTTCGACCGCCTGGAAGACTATCTGCAGAAGGTCCAGGCGCCGCGCCAACGCAAGGGAAAGAGCCATGGCCGCAAAGGCAGGTGACGCGCGCCGGGCGGAGACCCGCGACTTCACGCTGACGCGGGTTCTCGCCGCGCCGCGCGAGCTGGTGTTCCGCGCCTTCGTCGAGCCCGACCGCATGCGGCACTGGTGGGTGCCGCGCGGCTTCACCATGCTGTCCTGCAAGCTCGACCTGCGCGAGGGTGGCGCCTGGCGCATGACCATCCGCGCCGACGACACCGGCACGGTGCAGACCGAGGTCGGCGTCTATCGCGAGATCCGCGCGCCCGAGCGCCTGGCCTTCACCCATGCCTGGGTCCGCGCCAATGGCACCCTGACGCCGACGACATTGGTCACAGCCACTTTCACCGAACGCGGCGGCAAGACCGAGGTGAGCTTCCGGCAGGAGGATTTCGCCACCGTCGCTTCCTGCCTGTCGCACGAGGACGGCTGGGGCGTCTCGCTCGACCAGCTCGTCGGCTACATGGCCCGGCACTGACATGAAAGCCCTGCAAGGAGAGACGACATGACCGAGCAGCCGCATCTCGCCGTCCTGCGCGATCTCAACCACCACTATGTGCGGTCGGTCGGCGACGCCGACGTGCGCTGGTTCGAGCAGCATCTGGCGCCGGACTTCTACAACACCAACCCCGACGGCACGGTGCTCGAGCGCGCGGACTTCCTGGCGCAGATCGGCCGCGGCTCGCCGGTCAGCGAGATCCGCGAGCATGACGTGAAGATCAGGCTGTTCGGCGACTACGCCGTCATCAAGGCCCGCACCTCCTACAAGAAGCCCGACGGCTCGGCCGGCGCCGGCTGGTACACCGACGACTGGCAACTGCGGCCGGAAGGCTGGCGCTGCGTCTCGGCCCACGTCAGCCGCTCCTGAACGAACGCAACCGTGTCCCTTGCAGCAGGCGTCGACTCGACGCCCGCCGGCTGGCGGGTCGTCTTTGCGTGCTTCGTCTCCGCCGTGTTCGCCTGGGGCTTCGGCTTCTATGCGCACGGCATCTACCTGGTCGAGCTGCAGAAGGTGCACGGCTGGTCGACCGGCCTGATCTCCTCGGTGATCACCGGCCACTACGTGCTGGGCGCCCTGCTGCTGCCGCGCATCGCCGACGCGATCGGCCGCTTCGGGCCGCGCACCGTTTTCCTGTGCGGCCTCGCGGTCACCGGCGGATCGCTGCTGCTGCTGCCCTCGGTCACGGCGCCCTGGCAGCTGGTCGTGCTGTACGCGCTGATGGCGCCGGGCTGGAACGCCACCAGCGTGGCGCCGATCGCCGCCACCATCGGCCAGTGGTTCGACCGCAAGCGCGGCCTGGCGCTGAACCTGGCATTGAGCGGCGCCACGGTCGCGGGCCTGGTGGTGGCGCCTTCCCTGCTGGCCGCCATTCCCAGGCTGGGTTTCGCCGAGGCCGAGCGGCTGCTGGTGGCGGTGGGGCTGGTGCTGGCGGCGGGGACGGTGGCGCTGTTCGTGCGCCGCGGGCCGCTGTCGTTCAAGCTGGGCGGGCTCAAGCGGAGCCGCCTGGAGCCGCTGCGGCACTGGCATT
>DATHNU010001113.1:0-2036 GCA_035485695.1 Reyranella sp.
CGGGCTGTGGCTGGAGAACAACATCAAACACGCCACCTTGATGCCGATCAGCGGCCTCGACGGCGCCTTCAACAAATTCGTCGACGACAAGCTGGACGCGCTGGCGGGACTGCGGCCCGGCCTGCTGAAGGACCTCGCGAAGCACCCCGAATTCAAGATCCTCGACGGCCAGTTCACCGCCGTGCAGCAGGCGGTCGGCTGCAACAAACCCGCCGCCGAAGGCGCGCGCTATCTCGCGGAGTTCGTCGAGAAGGCCAAGAAGTCGGGCCTGGTCGCAGGCCTGATCGAGAAGCACCACGTCAAAGGCCTGTCGGTCGCGCCACCGGCCTAGTCCCGAGGCTTGCCACGAAACCGCTGTCATCCCGAGCGCAGCGAGGGACCTTTCCTGTTGCCTTAAAGGTCCCTCGCTGCGCTCGGGATGACACCGAGTGTGGTGGGACGGCAGCTCGCTGCTAAAGCTCGCTGCCGACGAACTGCTTGAACTCGGCCGTCTTCGGATTGGCGAACAAGTCGGCGGTCGGGCCGGTCTCCCACACCTTGCCCTGGTGCATGAACACCACGAGGTCGGCGACGCGGCGCGCGAAGCCCATTTCGTGCGTGACGCTGATCATGGTCATGCCGCGCCGCGCAAGATCCTCCATCACGGCCAGCACTTCGGAGGTGAGCTCCGGGTCGAGCGCCGAGGTCACCTCGTCGAACAGCATGACCTGGGGCTGAAGCGCCAGCGAGCGCGCGATCGCGACTCTCTGCTGCTGGCCGCCCGAAAGCTGCTCCGGATAGGACCTGAGCTTGTCGGTGAGGCCGACCAGACCCAGCACCTCGCCAGCGCGCTTCCTCGCCGCTTCCTTTGACTCTTTTTTCACGAGAGTAAGCGCCAGGGTGATGTTGCGCTCGACCGTGAGGTGCGGAAAAAGATTGTAGCTCTGGAACACCATGCCGACGTCGCGCCGCAGCTGGGCGCGCGCCGCACTGCCCGGCCGGCCAACCTCGTGGCCGCACACCTCGATGCGGCCGCCCTGCACCGTCTCCAGGCCCGCGATGCAGCGCAGCAAGGTGCTCTTGCCCGAACCGCTGCGACCGACGATGGCCACGGTCTGGCCGCGCGCCACATCGAAGCCGACGCCGTCCAGCACGCGCAGCGGCCCGAAGTCCTTCACCACGTTTTCGATGCGGACGATGGGGTCAGCAGCGGCGTCAGCGGCCGGCATGGGCCTTCCTTTCCAGCGTGCGGGCGGCGACCGACAAGGGGTAGCACAGCACGAAATAGATCAGGGCGACCGCCGAGAAGATCGCGAACGGCTCGAAGGTCGAGTTGTTGACGATCTGGCCAGCGCGCGACAGCTCGACGAAGCCGATCACCGAGGCGAGCGAGGTGTTCTTCACGATCTGCACCATGAAGCCCACGGTGGGCGGAATGGCGATCCGCACCGCCTGCGGCAGGACCACGTAGGTATATTGCTGGAAGCGGTTGAGCCCGAGGCAGTCCGAGGCCTCCCATTGCGTGCGCGGCACCGCCTCGATGCAGCCGCGCCAGATCTCGCCGAGAAAGGCCGCGGCGTAGAGGGTGAGCGAGATGCCTGCGGCGACCAGCGGGATCAGCTTGTAGCCCAGGATGCCCAGGCCGAAATACGACAGGAACAGCACGATCAAGAGCGGCGTGCCCTGGATCAGCTGGATGTAGCCGCTGGCCAGCGTGCGCAGCAGCCCGATCTTCGACAGGCGCATCAGGGCGAGCGGCAGGCCGACCAGGCCGCCGCCCAGAAAGGCGATCAGCGACAGCAGCACCGTCCAGCGCGCGGCCTCGAGCAGGTAAAGCAGATGGTTGGCGTTGAGCTGGATCACAGCGGCGTTCCCAGCCGGCGCCGGCGCTCGAACAGCACCTGGCCGATCGCCCAGAAGCCCAGGCGGTAGAGCGCCGACAAAGCGAGATAGACCACCGCCACGATCACGTAGACCTCGAAGCTGCGGTAGGTGTCGGACTGCACCAGGTTGGCGGTGGCCGTGAGCTCCTCCGTCGAGATCTGCGAGGTGATCGA
>DATHNU010001114.1:0-2742 GCA_035485695.1 Reyranella sp.
GGTGAGCATCTCCTACGGTACCGGCGAAGAAGGCGACGGCCAGACGGAGAACCAGTTCATCTCCTCGCTCTACCAGCAGGCGTCGTCGGAAGGCATGTCCGTCTTCGTGTCGTCGGGCGATGAAGGCTCGGCCGAGAACGACCATCGCGGCGCCAACCCGACGCACGGCATCTCCATCAGCGGCTGGCAGTCGACGGCGTTCGACACCTCCGTCGGAGGAACCGATTTCGCCGATACGTTCCTGGGCACCAGCAAGAAGTACTGGAACAAGAAGAACACCGCCAATTACGGCTCGGCCAAATCCTACATGCCGGAAATGCCGTGGGACGATTCCTGCGCCAACGTCCCGCTCTCGACGTCCAAGGGCTTCGCCACGCCTTACGGCTCGGCGGGCTATTGCAACAATGGCGGACCGCACTCCTCGGTCGCCGGCTCCGGCGGACCGAGCAACTGCGCCACCGGCACGGGCACGGGCGGCCTGATCAACGGCACCTGCGCCGGCTGGCCCAAGCCCAGCTGGCAGAAGCTGGTCGGCGTGCCGAATGACGGCGTGCGCGACACGCCGGACGTCTCGCTGATGGCGGCCAACGGGCTGTGGGGCCACTACTACGTGTTCTGCGACACGTCGGGCGGCACCTGCGGCAGCGATCCGAGCACCTGGCCGGGCGCCGGCGGCACCTCGTTCGCCTCGCCGATCTGGGCCGGGTTCATGGCTCTGATCGTCCACGCCAAGGGCGAGCCGCAAGGCCTGATCAATCCCACGCTCTACAGCATCGCCAATGAAGAGTACGGCAAGAAAGGCAGCAAGGCGTGCAATTCTTCGAACAAGAAGACCTCGAAGCCCAACACGACGTGCATCTTCTACGACGTCACGCTGGGCGATAACGACGTGAACTGCCTCGGCACGGTGAACTGCTATTTGCCGTCGGGCACGGCCGGCGTCCTGTCGACGAGCGACAGCGACTACGAGCCCGCCTACGGCACGGGCAAGGGTTACGACTTCGCCACCGGCATCGGCACGGTGAACGTCGCCAACCTCGTCAACGCCTGGCCTTGAACAAAGGCAGGCGGCACGGGAGATTGAGGCTTACAAGCCGCGATCTCCCGATGCCCTGATTTTTCCCTGGCCATCGGCGGTCGCGATCCCTGAAGGTGCGCCCGCCGATGGCTTCTTTTTTTACGCTGCCGGTCCTGATCGTCGCGTGCGGCGCCCTGCCCGCCGGCATCGCCGCCGCCTTCGCCGCGCGCCGGCTTTCCGCGACCGCACAGCCGCCGCTCGCGCTCATGATCGCGGCCTGCGAATTGTTCGGGCTCTGGGCGGCCGTCACGATGCCCTCCGGCCCGCTCCTGGCGATCACCTGCGCGCTCGGCTGGACCCTGCTGGTGCTCGCCACGGTCGATGCGCTGGCCTTTCGCCTTCCCGACATTCTCACTTTGCCCCTGATCGCGGCCGGCCTCGCGGTGTCGTGGTGGCTGCCTGAGCACGATCTCATCGGCCATGCGATCGGCGCGGCGGCGGGGCTCGCGGCGTTCTACGCGATCGCGATCCTCTATCGCGCGGCGCGCGGCGTGGACGGACTGGGCTTCGGCGACGCGAAGCTCGCTGGCGCGGCCGGCGCGTGGCTCGGCTGGCAGGCGCTCGCCTTCGTCGTCCTCGTCGCCTGCGCGGTCGGCCTGGTATGGGTCGGCGTCGCCACGATGCGCCGCGGCCGCACCGCGCTCGAGGAGCGCATCCCCTTCGGCGTCGCGCTGACCTTCGCCATCTGGGTCATCTGGCTGTACGGATTGCCGCCCGTGTTCGATCCCTATTGATGCCTTTACCTCCCCCTTGTGGGGAGGTCGAAAAATGCGAAGCATTTTTCGGGTGGGGGCGCAGCGCGGGACGGAGAGATTCCCCCCACCCGACGTGCTCGCTTCGCTGCGCGCGTCGACCTCCCCACGAGGGGGAGGTCAAGTCTCTAATCCAGATACCTGAACCAGTACGGGTCGGCGGCGTTGCCGGTGAGTTCGATGATGGCGGTGCGTTTCATGTAGGCGCCGAGGCGGCGCGCCTCGATGCGCACCGTCAGCGTGCGCGCGATCAGGCTGACCTTGGTCAGCGTCGTCGGCATCGGCACGTTGCCCGCGAGCTGCTGCTGGCGCTGGATGACCTCGAGCGAGCTCGGCCCTTCCTCGCCCAGCACTTCGAGCGCGAGCACCTGCGAGGTCTGCTCGCTGAAGCCGCCGCTCTCGCCGAAGAACACCGTCGTCGCCGGCGCGACGCGCGCATAGATGTCGTCGGTCATGCCCTTGATCATGCGAAGCTCGCCGACCGTGTGGAAGCCGGCATTGCGCGGCTTGTAGCCCATGCTCGCGTAAGCCGCCGCCTCGGCGCCCGAGGGCCTGGGCGTGTTGTCGACGTCCTGCCAGTCCTCGAAGCTGTCGGTCAGCGTGTTGAGCTGGGTCCCCGTCGCGCCCGCCATCTGGAAGAGCTGGCGCGCCTCCTCCTCGATGATGCCGTTCAGCGGGATCTTGCCGCGCTCGTCCTCGACGGTGACCGTCAGCGCCACGCCCTGGAAGGTGCCGATCCGCGTGCGTCCGTCGATGCCCCAGCGCTGCGTGACGTCGGGATTGGCGAGGCCGGCGATCGCCTGGTACAGGCCGGCATTGCAGGCGGCGACGAGCTTGGCCTGCTCCTCCTCGCCGCGCACCTCGGCCAGCACGCCGCGATCCTGCGCGATGAGCTGGAACGCGATGAACCCG